>JBGSXH010000172.1:0-2042 GCA_041751515.1 Cyclobacteriaceae bacterium
ATTTTTTGCTTTTTGCAGTTCGTTCTCTGTAATACCATTATCACCAATATCTTCCAGAATGGAAAGTATGGCTGCTTCGAGCTGCTTTGCATTACTACTGCGGCTGCATACACTATATATATAGAACAGGTTAGGGTCAAAGCTGGTAGAATAGGAGGCAAACGCAGTCGTGGCCAACTGCAATTCATTCACCAATTGGTTGTTTAATCTGCTGGACTTGCCGCTTGTTAGAATATTTTCCAACAGCGCCAGCGCATAGTAATCTTCATGACTTGCCTCAGGAGTATGGTAAGCCAGCATGATATTAGGGGTAGAAACCTGCTTGGTTACTTCCACTCTTCTTTCACCCATTTGTTCAGGTTCCACTGTATGCACAGGACGGGGCGGCTCTTGTGAAGGGATTGGCTCAAAATACTGCTTGGCGAGTTGTTTCACATCGTCCAGCGTTACATCGCCGGAGATGACCACCACAGCATTGTTAGGAGCATAATAGGTATTAAAGTATTGCTGAAGATCGTCCAGGCGCCAGTTTTGTATGTCAGATTCATAACCAATCACCGACCATCGATAGGGGTGGGCCATAAAAGATACACTCTTAAGCTGCTCATTGATAAGTCGATAGTTGCTATTCTCTAAACCAGTACTTCGTTCAGAAAGCACTACACCTCGTTCACTTTCAACCATAGCGCTGTCCAGCTTTAACTGGCCAATTCTATCGGCTTCCAATTCAAAAATTACTTCTAGAGAGCTGCTGGGAAACCAGTCGGTATACACGGTGATGTTTTCAGTAGTGTAGGCATTATTACTGCCTCCATTGGCTTCCATCACCTGGTCGAACTGCTTCGGGCCGTATTTCTCTGCACCGTTGAACATCATATGCTCAAAGAAATGGGACAATCCGGTAATTCCGGGATACTCATTTCTGGAGCCCACTTTCCAGAAAAGATACATATTGGCATTTGGGATGGAATGGTCTTCCAGAACGATTATTTTCATGCCATTGCTAAGCGTAAAGCTTTGCACATCTTCCGCTTTTGTCTGACAAATACCACTGCCCAAAGTACTGCAATAAATAAATAATGAAAGGTAAAACTTTTTCATAAGGTTAGGATGGATTTACGATCAATATAAATTGAAATGATTAACGCTACAATTCAATTTAGATAAACGGCAAAAAAAGAGGCTGTCCCTGCATAATGAGAGAGACAACCTATAAAAAGGAATTAGCAATGAATAGAACTTAATAAATGTCCTGTCGCAACTGCTTTAGGTGTGCATCATTAAGATATTCATCATAGTTCATCTGCCGGTCCAGCATTCCTTTTGGCCCTATTTCGATAATTCTGTTGGCAACAGATTCTACAAAAGCATGATCATGAGATGTGAAGAACACTGTCCCGGAATATTCCTTCAAGGCATTGTTGAAAGCGGTGATAGACTCCAGATCAAGGTGGTTTGTAGGTTCATCCAGCACCAGGAAGTTAGGGTTTTGCAGCATCATGCGGCTGATCATACAGCGCACTTTTTCGCCTCCGGAAAGTACGTTAGACTTTTTAAGTGATTCTTCACCACTAAAGAGCATTCTACCCAGAAAACCACGTACATATGATTCATCTTTGTTCTCGCTATACTGTCTCAACCAATCTACCAGATTGAGGTCAGCGTTGAAATATTTATTGTTATCGTTAGGTAAAAAGGCATTCTGAATAGTCTGACCCCATTTATAAGTGCCTTTGTCAGCTTTTTTCTCTCCCATCAATATTTGAAAAAATGAAGTGATAGCCGTTGCGTTTTTGGACACAAAAGCAATCTTATCGCCTTTGTTGACCATGATATTCACTTTTCCGAATAAAGGAGTGCCTTCCTGACTGTAATGTAAATCTTTTATTTCCAGGAGTTGATCTCCAGCTTCACGTTCCTGCTTGAACAGGATAGCAGGATACTTTCGAGTAGAGGGCTGGATGTCATCCACGGTAAGTTTCTCCAGTAGCTTCTTCCGGCTGGTTGCCTGCTTTGACTTGGCAGCATTGGCACTGAATCGT
>JBGSXH010000173.1:0-4150 GCA_041751515.1 Cyclobacteriaceae bacterium
CTTTCTCTTTTAACGCTTTAACATCTTCTTGTTTCATAATACTCTAGTCTATAACTTTTAACTTAATTTTCAAAGTTTAGACAGAGTTGAGATTACAGTCTCTCCCAGAGAAGGATTTTGGAAAGCATTTGGACGTTTACGCAATGCAAGCAGACCATGGAACCTTCCCTCTTATTAAATATATTGACAACATTGTCAATTTACTTTTACCTTTCAAATCCTGAACTAACGAATTTTGCTATTTGAAATTCATCATCTGTAAATTACATCGTTATCGATTTGTCGGAGGCCTTTTCTCCTGTTAAAGTAATGCTCCCACTTATCGGACTTTACTCGATATAAAATCTTTTCTTCCGAGTAAAAGTTGATGAATAAACTTCATCTTATTGACCACAGCACCCGAAATTACGAAGGGATAGACATCCTGCACACCCATAGCACGATTGATACTGTTTACAGCAAAAGATAGCGGAACACAGGTTTGAATTACCGCATCAAAGTCTTCAACCTCATAGGGATCGAATGACACGTCTATGTCCATACTTTTTGTATTACTTTTTGGATTGGCTGAAATGCCAAAATAATAAGCTGTTTCAACCATGTCCATAATGTGCAAGTAATGCGCCCATGTTTCTGCCCAGTCTTCCCAAGGATGAGAACTCGCATATTTGCTGATAAATGATTGCTGCCAATCGTCAGGAGCTCCTGTCTTATAATAGTGCTGCAAGCTTTCACCATAATCCCGCCTTTCGTCGCCAAAAGTACTTCTAAACTGTTGAAGATGGTTGGCATCAATACTAATTAAACGATCCCAGAAATAATGTCCTACTTCATGTCTCAGGTGCCCTATTAAAGTCCGGTAAGGTTCAAATAATTGTATTCTTGTTTGTTCACGAAACACAGAATCTGCCTCTCTTAGCAAAATAGTAACAATACCACTGGCATGGCCCGTCATCAGCTTTCCCTGGTCTTCACTAACAACAAAATCAAAAGCTAATCCATGCTCTATTTTGTGTTTGCTATCTAGAGGCAAATGCAGTTTCTGCAGTTGGTAAATTAGCCTATGTTTGGCTACTTCCAGATTTCTCCATTTTTCAAGGTTTTTTTCCGTTGACAGGTTGGGTATGGTTCTGTTAAGCTGACATGCCGCACAAAAATCAGAAGCAGCTTCCGAGGGAAGCAACCAATTGCAGGCATCATGCTCTTTATTTTTGCAATACTTATAAACCTCACGATTTCTGTCAGATATTAAACTTTCATTTTTGGGGTTAAAGGTCAGCATTTGTTGGCTGTTGGCATCATAGCCGCAAAGATGTCCACACTTTTCACAATGGCTATTTTCAAAAAATAAAGCATGGTGACAATGACCGCATTCAAATATTTTCATTTTTCTGGCTACTCTCCTGTGATAACGAAATGTTGATACGGCAAAGCTATGAAAAAAGCAGCTTATAATGTCGTAATCAACAAATCCGTTTGCAGGGTCATTTTCGCTGCTCCCCTGATGCTGCCTGTAACGGGCATTGTTTTTTCTGGGAAAGCACTTGCGACAAATGGCAGATGGGTGTTTCCGGTGAGTATACCGTGACTGGGATCTAAACCAAACCAACCTGCACCTGGCAAAAAAACTTCTACCCAAGCATGCAGCTCGTAGCTGGGTTCTTCCATGTCGAAATAATAGTAGCCGCTTACAAAGCGAGCGGCAATTCCTAAATGCCTTAATAGCATAATCTGCATCCAGGCTAAATCCCGACACGATCCTTTCCGATTGACGAAGGTCTCATCTGGTTGCCAGGGCTCCCCTTCTTCTCTGTAGATTAAAGTAAAATCCTGGTGTAGCTGATCGGTGAGCTGTGTTAAGAAAGGCAATGTTTCCTGGCCTGCTGCTTCCACAATGCTGGCAACATACTGCTGTAAATCTTCAGATAAAGGATGCTGCGCTAAAGTGGCATGAAGCAGCTGCTGTTCTTGTTGGGTATACTTAAAGGAAAGCTGATTATAGTGAAAAGGGGCGACAATAAAATCGAAAGGATTATAATCTCTGGTTTCAATGATTGTCTCGAGTTTAATGGTCAGATTTTGCGTCTTTCCACCAAACCAACAAAAATTGAGCACATTGTTTTCTTCATCCCTAATTACTTTATTGCCTTCCGGAAAGGGATCTATAGCAAGTGCAATACTTTGAGTTTTGCTATAGATTGTACTTCTCGGCTGGAACCTTAAATAGTGAGGCTCAAGGAATACTTCCGAATCAAAAGCATAATGTGTTTCATGGTTAATTTTAATTTGCATGGAAGTATTATGGTTAGCAATTGTTACGCTTTCTTTCGAAAAATTATTAATTGTTCTTTGTTATCAGTGGAGTGGGCGAGTTAAAAGCCTCTGCTACTGAGAAATATGTTTTAAAAAGACTTTCTGAAACGTCATTTAATTTTATTTGTATCATATCTAGAAATTCGTGAATTCCCGATGCAAACACTTCATTAATATCTGAGTATTCTAATTGAGCCCTTAGCAAACCCAATTGCTTTTCTACCTTCGATCGGTAGGGGTCATCCATTTTTGCAATCGCCATTAAAGACCTGTCCACACCTATCAGACAGCTGAGGATTGACCTTGGAAAGTCCTTATCAAATATGAGAAATTCACAGATTCCCAATGCAGTCAGTTTACCATATTTTTTTCGATACATATCGTAGGCACTCACAGACTTCAGTAGGGCAGACCACTGAATAAGATCAAATGGAGATCCTACTCTTGCTGATTCCGGCAGCAACATATGATATTTTACATCCAGCACGCGAGAGGTCTTATCTGCACGCTCAATGAATTGACCAATTTTGCCAAAATGCCAGCCTTCGGATTTAGAGATAGTGGAGTCAAAAATTCCATAGAGCATTTGGCAGCCCTTTTTTATTTCTATAAAATAATTTCTTGGGTCATTTCTCTCCCATCGCTTTTTTTCAGTACCTTCTTTAACAAAGTAATAAAGATAATTGATCTGCTCCCAGACCTCTCTGGTTATTTCGGGCCTGATGGCGCGTGCATTTTCCCGTGCATTGATAATGCAATTGTGAATAGAGTTTCCGTTTCTGGCGTCAAATCCTAAAAAATGGATCACCTTGCCTTTATCAACTGTTTTGTGCAAGCGCTCATAAATAGGCCAGTCTCCTGTGGTGACTACCAATGGCTTCCATTGAGCAGCTTCATCAGGCTGTAAATCTAATGACAAGTTAAAGTTTACGTCCATAAAGCGTGCATAATTTTCTGCTCTCTCTATGTAACGGTTCATCCAATAAATATGGTCGGCAACTCTGCTTAACATAACGCTGTTTTTTAAGGTTTTTGAATGACTAAAAGCAACATTCAATCGATAGATAATCGACCATCTGATATTAATTTAATCCAATACCCAGGTATCTTTGCTTCCGCCACCCTGTGAAGAATTAACTACAATAGATCCCTTTTTTAAGGCCACTCTTGTCAAAGCTCCGGGAGTAACTTTAATTTCATCCCCATATAAAATATAAGGTCGCAAATCTACATGCCTACCCTGAATTTCATTTTCTGTCAATGTAGGAACACGGGAAAGGTTGATCATAGGCTGCGCTATATAATTTCTTGGATTGGCCTTTATTTTAGTCTTAAACTCATCATGTTCGGCTTTGGTAGCTTTGGGACCAATGAGCATTCCATAACCACCAGAGCCATCAGTTTGCTTTACCACCAGCTGGTCAATGTTTTCCAGTACATACTTTTTATCGTCTTCTTCAGCACAGATATAGGTTCTAACATTATCCAGAATCGCGTCTTCCCCTAAGTAATACTTTATAATTCTGGGGATATAAGCATATACCGCCTTATCATCTGCCACACCAGTCCCGGGCGCATTCACCAGTACCACATTGCCTTTTCTGTAAGCATTAAACAAGCCCGGAGTTCCCAGTAAGGAATGTTTGTTGAACACCTGAGGGTCAATAAAGTCATCATCTACCCTACGGTAAATCACATGCACTCTTTTTAATCCTTTCGTGGTGATCATATAGACAAAATCATCCCGCACTACCAAATCCCTTCCTTCTACCAGCTCTGCCCCTATCTGCTGCGCCAGGTAAGCGTGCTCAAAGTAGGCAGAATTATATGCTCCCGG
>JBGSXH010000174.1:0-5490 GCA_041751515.1 Cyclobacteriaceae bacterium
ATTTTTTGCTGCATCATATTCCTGCTAATCAAAACCGTAGGGCAGGAATTGTTGTTATCAAAAATATAGCAGACGAAGCGATATATCTTAAGCGAATGCTTCAAAAATTTATCAATTATTCATAACTAGCATAAAATATTGCAGAACACTGCATTTTACGTTTCTGTCAATACTTAGTACTTGTTATTTTATGGAAAAGGTTACTGTATGTTCAGGCTTATTCCATAAAAGTATTTTACGGTCAATGTTCATAGTATTAGCGCCGGATTCAACATTTTAAACTTAGCACAATGAAATTATCAGACAGCAGACTTGAGGTAATGCTCCATTTGGAATCTTACGTTGAGGAAGTAATCGACAAACTATTGAAGCCAATCGAAACCAACTGGCAACCTTCAGATTTGCTGCCCGATTCCCGGGACGAGAATTTTTTCCGTCAGGTAAAAGATTTGCAGGAATGCGCCAGAGAGTTGTCTTATGACTACTGGGCGGTGCTTATTGGCGATACCATTACTGAAGAAGCTTTGCCAACTTACGAATCGTGGCTGGCAGGCATGCAAGGGGTAAAGCAGGTAGAAAGCGGCGCCTGGATGAAATGGATTCGTGGCTGGACAGCCGAAGAAAACCGACATGGCGATCTGCTTAACAAATACCTCTACCTTTCCGGTCGCGTAAATATGCGTGAAATGGAAGTGTCTACGCAATTCTTAATTGCCGATGGCTTCGACATTCAAACTGGTGCCGACCCTTACCGCAACTTTGTCTATACTAGCTTCCAGGAACTGGCCACCAATATGTCTCATGGAAGAGTAGCCGCACTAGCCAAGAATGCTGATAACAAGGAGCTTTCAAAAATTTGTGCCATCATCGCTGGCGATGAAATGCGGCATGCCAAGGCCTACCAGGCATTCGTAACAAAAATTTTCGAAGTAGATCCTAACGAAATGATGCTGGCTTTCGAAGATATGATGAAGAAAAAGATTGTCATGCCTGCGCATTTTCTTCGTGAAACCGGGGTGAAAATCAGCGCTACTTTCGATCATTTTTCTAATGCTGCACAACGGCTTGGCGTTTATACCGCACAGGATTATATCCAGATTTTAAAAATGCTGAACCGAGAGTGGAAAATTGAAGACATCTCCGGCCTTAGCGAAACAGGTGAAAAAGCCAGAGATTATTTACTGGCCCTGCCTGACAGGTTAAAGAGGATCTCCGACAGAATGAAAATTCCTGAACTCGAGTATGAATTCAGCTGGATTGGCAGCAGATTTTAAGTATTTCTCGACAATAGGGAAAAGTATTAATTAAATCCATTTACGGTTAATTAAAGCACTAATCAATAACTATATAAAAGCCTGAAGTGTGGATAATGCCATGTTTCAGGCTTTTTTATGTAAAAGTCACACATCTTACCAGTTTGATCTTCAAATTCAACTTTCGAAAGTGGTTGATGTTCCCTGATATAAATAATTGCGTAACGTGCTATTTATTCTTGGTCTGCTGCAGGTTCCAGCGGTTGGAAAAACATGCCGCTAATTTGCTTTTCTTCGTTCAGTGCCAACTGTAAATCCAGCGATTCATTTTTAAAATTAAGCTGGCTCAGCACCACATCATAGCCCTGCTGCTGCTTCATCCTTATCTTTTCGTGATCCTGATAAGCGCCAAATTGACTATTCAAATTCTTCCAGACTTCCTGCATTTGCTCCAGAGAAAAGTTTTCTTTCATGCGCTCATCAAAACGCTCGCGCACGTTTTCGAACGCTTCCTGCTGAAAATCATCAATAACACTTTTAATAAGGGCTTCCCCGTCCTGTTGACTCACTTCCTGCGCGTATGAGGTCAGTAATGGAAAGCATAACAAGATTGCTAATAGTAGTTTCATAGTGATCTGGGTTTAAGGTTGATGTCGGTTCAGTATTAGTTTTACGGATATGCGAATAAAAATAGCATAATATTGTGAATTATTGTGCTGTTGAAAAACAGATTGCTGGATTTAAATTTTTCTGGTGGTCGATGTAAAGGGACTACTCCTGCGCTGCCAAAACGCGTAGCATATTGCCGCCCAGCATCTTACGAATTGCCTCCTCATCGTAGCCTCTTTCCAGCAAGGCCTCGGTAATGACCGGGTAGTCTTCCACCCCGTCCAACTGCTGCGGCGAAGAAGTGATGCCGTCAAAGTCAGAGCCAAAGCCCACGTAGTCCACACCCACCAGGTCAACGATATGGTCCAGGTGGTCCAGCAGCAGCGACAAGGGCGGCCGCAGTGCTTCAGCTGCTTCCGGATGCTGCTCAAAAATAGTATTCTTCGCCTCAAAACGGTTCATGCCCCTGGCGCGTAAACTATCAATTTGAGTCCCAAACTGCTCGTTAAATGCGCGTTGCTTGCGGTCAAAAAGCGGGTCCAGGAAACCAGAGAAAAAATTAAGCTGTATCACACCACCGTTTTCGGCCATCGCCTTTATCTGCTCATCTTTCAAATTTCTAAAATGCGGACAAATGGCATACACACTGCTATGCGATGCAATCACAGGCTTCCTGCTCGTCTCGATGACATCCCAGAAAGTTTGCTCCCCGGAATGGCTCACATCCACCATCATGCCCAGCGCATTCATGCGCTTCACAATGTCTTTACCGAGTTCATTCAATCCTTTGTGCTGCAGAGCTTCCGGGTTTTCAGTCTCATCCATGGCAGAAGATGCCCAGGAAGTAGAATTATTCCAGGTGAGGCTCAGGTAGCGCGTACCCCGGGCATACAAACTGTCCAGGTATTCCAGCTTATCCTCAATCATATGGCCACCCTCAACGCCGATAAATGCCGCCAGCTTGTTGGCCTCCAAAGCTTCCTTCATTCCGGATAAATCAGTTACAAGCGCTACCTTATCAGGGTTTTGTCTGACCACAGCTTCCAGCGAATCGATTTGCGAATTCGCAAAGCGAAAAGCCGTGCCCTGGCCAAAGTCCTCTCCGCACCAAACAGAGAAAAATTGTACATCAACACCGCCCTTGCTGAAGCGGTCGAGGTCCGAATGCGTTTTGCCACGCAGATCATCTTCCATATTGAGTGCATTGTTGGTTGCGTGCAATACATCGTTATGCGTGTCCACTAAAATGGCATCAAAATGAAGTTTTTTGGCAGATTGGGCTTGGAGCGTATGAAGTGATAATGCTCCTGCGATGAAGAGCAGTAAAATCCGGACATATTGGTTCATGAGGCGTGGGGGCTATTTCAAAAAGGTAAGATAAGGATTATCTGAAAAAGATGGCAATGAAGGGTGAAAAGGACATGCAAACACAAAAAATTAATGTCATTCCGGACGTAGCGAAGCGGAGATCCGGAATCTGCCAGAGTGAACTGTTTTGGTATCTGCTCCTGAAATGTCTATGCTTCCATAGCATAGGATTTTATTCTTGGGCTACCTGCAAGGTTGGCAGTGCGGCTGATCATTTAAAATCATGCCCATCAGCAAATCATAATAATCTTGGTTCAGACAGTTGCGCTTAACGATTGAGATTCCGGATATTTTCTCCGCTGTGCTGCGACAATTTCGGAATTACAACAGTTTATGAATTGCGCATTTGTACTTCGTGTCGTCCTTATTACACTGTCGATCTCACGGCGTACTGGTTCCTTCGCTAGCAGGCTCCAACTCTACTTCATAGTAGCGTGGATCGTACCGGAACATGGCACCTGTAGCAAAATCGATTGCCCAAAATAGCGGATTCAACAAATTAATGACGGATACCGGGTTAAAGTTGGTAATCGGTTCAAACATCTTGGTTGCATAGCCGGGAGATTTAATGGTAATTGTTTGCCCTTGCATGCCTCTTCTTAAACGCACCGGGGTCGGTGTAGTGCCATAGTCTAGTCCATCTACCTGCACTTTCGCTCCAGGGGGATTGCTATTGACCTGTACCGTTTGGGTAGTGCCTGAAAATACAGTTGCGCAGCTCGTTGCAGAGAGGGCTATAATGATGGCAAAAATGAAATGATGAAGCTTCATATAAGAATTTATTTATGAGCACAAGATATGATAAATGCTTTATTAATTAATGAATTATTTACAATTTTTGTGAAATATGATTCTGTTTAATTTATTTTACCGATTTATAAACATTAATTGCAATCTGTAGGTTTATCTTTCAAATAACCTAAATATACTATCCATGAAAAATGTATTTAAAATGGCAAGTGCCTTCGTATTAGGCATCATGCTCACATTCTCCGTTAATGCTCAGGATAAAAACATCGTTGAACTGGCAGCCGGAACGGAATCATTGTCCACTTTGGTCACTGCAGTACAAGCTGCAGGTCTGGCAGAAACCTTAAGTGGTGAAGGTCCATTCACTGTATTTGCACCTACCAATGCCGCGTTTGAGGCATTACCAGCGGGAGTGCTGGAAGATTTGTTAAAGCCAGAAAACAAGCAAATGCTGGTAGATGTACTTACCCACCACGTAGTGGCCGGTGAAGTAAAATCAACTGATCTGAAAGAAGGTCAGACTGCCGAAACAGTACAGGGCGAAGATGTAACGGTAAGCCTAAAGGATGGCGCACAAATTAGTGGTGCCAATGTATCTACAGCTGATGTAGATGCTTCCAATGGCGTTGTACACATTATCGACAAGGTGATACTGCCACCGTCAATGCAGTAGATTTTCATTCGTTTTAGTTTTAGGAAAGCCCCGGCAATTTGTCGGGGTTTTTTTGATTAATGGCTATTCGAGATTGAAGAGACATTATTGTTCGTTTTTGGAAGTCGCTAAGTGATGTCCTGAGGGTTGGTAGAAGTACGATTAATTTCCGATCTTGTCGATACATTGGCATCCACTTTTCCAGAAGCCACTATCAGTTGTAAAAGATGAAAACCAGAAAGATAAATTATATTGAACCTGAGGAGGATATACTGCAGCAGGAGGTTGATTGGGCATTGCAGCTAAGTATGAATGAGCGTTTTTCTGCCTATTGTAAGCACATCATTGCTAATTATGCCATGGCGGGAATAGACGTGCTGAATCTTTCCGTTAAGCGTGATATCTATTATATTGAAGATGAAGAATATTCAGAATAATATATTAAGTTTCACTCTTTACAAGGTATCGATAAAGTATGCCAAGCTTTTTAAGCCTAGCCTTCGCTACAAATTAAAATGTAAATGAAATACCGGTATTCAAAAGAAGCCGATCTACTCTGGGAGTAAGTAAACTATAGCCAATATTGGTAACCAGTGCAGTATGTTCTCCTAATCTGTTAAAAATTCTTAAACTGGGAAGAATGTCGTTTTGCCAAGTTGTACCAGCTTCTCTGGTGATGATGTTTCCCTGGCCATCACTGATGTAGCCTAACACTTTATTATAACGGTAATTATAATAGCTAATTTGTCCGCCAAGCTTGATTTTTTCTTTGTCGACGAAGTTATATCCCAAACCAAAATTATAGGTTGAAAGATTTAACATAGAAGTCATTTCGCCTTCTCGTAGTGCGTTTAAACC
>JBGSXH010000175.1:0-1581 GCA_041751515.1 Cyclobacteriaceae bacterium
TTAATATTAAGCCGCTTATACCTGCAATACCAAAACCCGGAATCACAAATACTTCTACCGCAATAAGGCCAACTCCTACAAAGAATAAGATCAACTCCCAATAATTGGCTACGCCATTAAGGTAATAGGGGGTAAAATAAAGCGTAAGGGCGATAAGCGATGCAATTAAAGGAAAACCAACTCCAGGGGTTTGTAACTCAAAATACAGACCACCGATGATCAACAGAATGAGTATGCTACTTACAAAAGGATTCAGGAAGAAAGCAATGACCTTTTCAGAGCCAGGGAGTTGATAATAGCTGAGTTCAGCATCTTCCAGGCCTAGTTTTTCCAATAGTGCATTCATATTGCGCACTTCACCTTCACAAAAACCATTTTCAATAGCCTCAGAAGTGGAGAAAGTGATGATTTTCCCAGCTTCACTGACGCCTTCCACTTCAAGTTCCTGATCTACCATTGCTTCTGCAATTTTGGGATCGCGTCCGCTGGCTTCTGCGGTGGAACGCATGATACTCCGCATATACGATTGGTATTTGTCCGGCGCAGCTTCCCCATCTCCAGTCACCACTGTGGCGGCTCCGATACTAGCGCCGGGTGCCATATAAATGCTATCACAGGCGATGGAGATCAACGCACCGGCAGAGGCTGCATCTTTATTAATAAATACATAAACAGGTTTCTCAAACTCCATGATTCTGGTTCGGATATCATCTGCATCGTTCAATGCGCCACCATAGGTATCCATTTCAATGATGATGTAATCTGCTTCCGTATTCACGGCTTCATCAAGCGCCAGTTCTGTATAACGGTTCATTCTGGGGTCTATCTCTGCTTTTATTTCCATGATGAATACCTTCGGCACAGCGGTACTGTCTTGAGAAGCGAAAGCCAGGGTGGATAAGAGTAGCAGTAATCCCAGCAAAGACGTGGATTTGTAATTATCTATCAATGATTTAAACATAGTATTTAGCTTACGATAGCAATGAAATCTACCAGTTTACAAGTTAATTCTTTGTTGGCTAAGTTCAAATGTAAAAGTGATCTGCGGTAAAAATGATAAAAGACCTATCATAGTCAATTAAATTTTTACAATATCACGGCCCAAGTGTGCGCTTTAAAACCATGTAGTTGCATGTCTTCTAAAAGGCTTAAAAAAATATGCAAATCCTGGTCAGAAGGTAATATACTGGCAAATTTCTTGTTAGTTTTGTGCATAGGTTTACATATCCGGATAGGCCGGCAATAAATAGAGAATCACCTCAAAAATTAAATAATACCATCGTATGTCATTTAAAATCGTTCGTTTAGCTTTGTTATGTGCATTTCTTTCTATGCAATTTTCAGGCTGGGCCCTGTCCGTTTTGCCAATGGATTCTATTGGTATTGAAGAGCGAAATGGTAAAAAATTTATTTTACATAGGGTGGATGCGAAAGAAACCCTTTATGGCATTTCGAAAAGGTATAATGTTTCCATTGACGATATTCATGCAAACAATCCGGATGCGGCCAGCGGCCTCCGAATTGCAGATGTTATCCGGGTGCCTTATAAGGAAAAAGCAAAAGAAGTCGTAAATAATGCCG
>JBGSXH010000176.1:0-2605 GCA_041751515.1 Cyclobacteriaceae bacterium
ACACCTGGCAGCCTTACAGATTCCATCCGGTTTTGAAGTAGAATTGCTGCTCATAGACAACGCATCAACTGACAATACAGCGGATTTCGCAATAATGCAATGGCAAAAACTCAGCAGCCCATTTGCACTAAAACTTTATAAAGAGCGCAAACCTGGCTTATCTGCTGCAAGAGCTAAAGGTTTCCAATGCGCCAGCTTTGAATATATGCTCATGTGTGACGATGATAACTGGCTGCAGTCGGATTATCTGATGCAGGCTGCGCCAATATTAGAAAATCCGAATATTGCAGGATTAGGTGGCCTCGGCAAACCCAAAGCCGATGTTCCATTGCCAGATTGGTTTGCACAATTTGCCAAGAGCTTTGCTTTGGGCCCGCAGGCCCCTATGACCGGGCCAGTAACCAGGAAACGCTCGTATTTGTATGGGGCTGGCTGTATATTTCGTAAGGCAGCCATTGAAGAAGTTTTTACCAAAGGCTTTCAAAGCAGGTTGCAAGATAGGGAAGGCAAATCTTACAGCTCCGGGGGAGATGTGGAATTATGCTATGCAGTGAAACTGGCAGGGTACGAGTTATGGTATTGTGACAAAATGATATTCAACCATTATTTGCCAGATAAACGCTTAGTGTGGAATGATTTTGTAAAGCTTAAAATAGGTATCACTTCCTCTTATGGACCATTTTTATGCTACAATTTCTTATTAAAGAAAAATAAAACTAGCTTCCTATTTTTCCTGAACTATTATTTTAGACAAATTCGAGCTAAATTTATTTGCATCTATCAATATAAATCAGCGAAGCGACAACCGATATCGGTTAACGATATCAATATGAAAAGCTATCTGATTGAGGCTTTAATATGTAGGCAGCAATTAAAAATACTGCTACAAAATCCTTTAAAAATATGGAAAGATTTTTTTTACGTAAGCAAGTTTTCAAAAGCAGTGAAGTCGTTAAAATAAGATGAATGTGCTGGAGCAAAATACTTTATCTGAGCATTTATCGCCACTTGTTACGGTCATTGTAACGGTGCACAATCGCTTTGAGCTGGCACGACGAGCGATTGCATCTGTAGTAACTCAAGAATACCCTGCCATTCAAATGGTTGTCGTTGATGATGCTTCTGAGGTGTTATTTAAAATTGAACCGGTAAGTAGGACTGATTTCAAACAGCAGGTCGTCAGACTTGAAAAAAACCAGGGACCTGGGGCAGCCAGAGAGTTAGGACGCCGGCTTGCAAGAGGAAAGTATATCGCTTACCTCGACTCAGATGATGTTTATGAGCCTGACTTTCTCAAGGAGATGGTTGACTTCCTTGAAAAAAAACCTGAGTTTAATCTGGCCTACTGTTGCGCAGTGTATCTGCCCGATGAAGACGGACTTACACAACATGTAAAAGACAGCGCCACTGCTCATCCTGAAATATTGCCGTGCATGCTAGAGATGGGCAGACCCTGGCACTCCTCCAGCGTATTGCGAAGGAAAACCTTGACTGATGCCATCGGGCCATGGATTTCGACATTATGGGAGGACTATGACTACGATTGCAGAGCAGCCATTATTGACAATAATATCGGTTATGTCCCTAAAGTATTGTTAAAAATTGATGACAATGCGGCTTGTAAATTATCGAAGAGTCCCGATACCGTTTTCAAGCTGCAATCCTATGGCATGTCTTTGAATGCAATTGCTCAACACCTTAGGCAGCATTCTGTTTTTAAGGAATCATGCTATAATATTACACTTTACTACCTATTAAAATCAGCTGCAAGAAATTTCGAAAGCGGCAATCAGGCAGTGGCCCTTTCTAATTTGTATGAATTCCTGCGATGGCCCGGTATAAGCCAGAGGAAGCAGGTAGTCATAAGAGCGCTTAGAATCTTTACTTCTATCAATTCTAATTCCGCTTTACCTCGTATACTTCGCAAGCTCAGTCAGAAATACAAAACTGCTTCAGGCAAAAACAGTATTTTAAACACCAAAATCTAAAATAATATCCTTAATTTTGAGGTATATGTCATTCTTATTCAGAAAAATAAGGATAGTTAGCATTTTTTCCTTTTTTTTGTTGGAGACAATACTAAAACATTTGTTTTTTTGTTAATTGGAACATACTAAGTCAGAAAGACTTAGAAATTTTTTCTCTCCTTCATTTGTTGAGAACTGTAGCAGGTAAATTATTATTAAAGCTTTATAGCATGAATTTGAAACAATTATATACTCTTGTCTTCGTGACTTGTCTTAGTTTTACAGCGCTTGCCCAAGAGCCTGATGCTACGACAGAAGAGCAGCCCAATACGCTCTCCAACCAGTTCGAGGATATGAAAAAGCAGTCCAACACTTATCAGGAGTATAAAGTGGTTAAAATCGCCAATCTCAATACTTTTTGGAGAAATGTGGAGGATAGCGTTCAAACTGTGCGTCAGAATCTTGTAAATGCTCAGGAGCAGATTGAGTCGCAGCGCAATGAAATGGAAAAGATGGAGCTTGAAATTGCTGAAAGAGAAAAGGCCATTGAAGACAGTGAATATGACATGGCGCACATTTCGGTCATGGGCATCGACATCCAAAAAGAAAATTATATTTACCTGAACTTTGCGATTATA
>JBGSXH010000177.1:0-6071 GCA_041751515.1 Cyclobacteriaceae bacterium
TCAAAAGCAGCAGGGCGCCACTAAATACATCCAAATCAAACCAACCCAGCCCAATTCCGGAAACGGCCAAAGGTGGCACTAGTGCGACCGCAATAGCAACACCAGCCAGGGTTTTAGCAATTTCTTCCCTGGCATGAGCAAATGCACCAGCAATACCTGATACAATGGCAATACCCAGGTCCAGCAATGTAGGTCTTATACGTGCAGTAATTTCTTCATTTATATTTTGCAGGGGTGTGACCCAGGTAAGAAACACTGCAGCCATATAACCAATGAGTAAACCAAAACCAATTGCCTTCATACTTTCGACAATCAGCATTCTGTCTTGCCGTAAAACACCCATTGACAAAGAAATGATGGGAGACATTAAAGGCGCCAATATCATTGCACCTATGATTACAGGAGAGGAATTGGCAAAAAGACCAAAAGTTGCCAGCATGGTGGAAAGTGCCATTAATATTAAATACGCATTGGTTGTTTTGGCGTTTTCCCTTAAAACCTTGAATAAGTCCTTAAACTGTTCTGTTGATGCGTGATAGATTAAAGATAAAGGCTTAGATGCTACCTGCTTTAAATATGCCTCGCCAGTCGGCAAATGCTTGGTCTTAAAGATCTCACTTTGCGTTACTTTTTCTTCTTTTCTCTTGAGATTCCGTCCGGGCAATATCTTAATATTCTGATCACAAACTGCCAATTCAATGTGCTTGGAGCTCATCAGGTTATTATCCTGCGAGAAGTCCATAGGACTCGGACTGCTAATTACAATTGACTTGGTTCTCAAATGCCCGATAAAAGTAGGTAAGCTTTGATTGTCTCTAGGATTAAATGCAGAGCTGATAGAAAATCGTATGAGCTCCATAATACTTCTCGGTGCCAGTATCAGGCAATTAAGCATACCATCGCTTACAAAATTATCTTTCAATAATTTTCTGGACAGGAGAGAGCTCTTACCATGCAAAACCACTACAATGCCCAATGCAGCAGTTTTTATGGTTTGCTTAGAGGGAATTTCAATGTTGAACGCCCTGGGCGTATGAGCCCCAAAATGTTTAAAAGCACCTATTGCCTTTTCAAAACGGGATACAATGCTATTATTCGATACACTACCGGAAATAACGCTCAGCGTATTGCCTATAACTACAGTATTAAACACCGGCCTGTCATTACATAAAAGAAGATCCGACATTATAGGCTCTCCGGCTTGCTTAATATCTTCAATGGCTTCGGTTAATACCTCAGATATTCCGAAACCAGCGCGGGCCTGGGTCATTTCAGCATGTGGTAGAAAACCAATCGTCCATTGCTTTCCAAGCGAGACGTTCACAATTTCTGCCAGGTCTTCATCTTTTACGAATGTTATGATACAGCACTCGTCTGCAATGCTGTCAACTTTCCCGGTTTTATAAGGAAAAAGAGTTACTTCAGCCGATTGAAAAGCTGGCAGGATCTTTTCTTCTACAATTTTCTGTTTTTGCGGATCAAAAATTAATGTAAATTTTTCCATATAGGACTATAGCGAGGAACGATCATTACTAATTGCCAATTCACTTAATTGTTTCAAAAACGCATAATTAAGTGAATCGGCATCAGTCAGTTATCTAATACTATTTACTGTTTAAATCACGCAATAGCTGGTCATTTAATCGAACATAATCGTCATTACCAGCTTCTTTTGCCATTTCCTTTGATTTTTTGGCGCTCTTTTCAGCCTCCTTTTTATTATCTAACGCCGCATAAATTTTAGCCTGAAGGTGCACAATGTAAAATTTAGCATCCAGTTCAACAGCTTTATTAATCCATTGAGAAGCTTGCTCCATATCTTTGCCTTCTGCATAGAAATAGGATGCCGCCGTGTAAAACAATCCTACATCTCTCTTAGGATTCATCAGCTGGTCAATCTGTGCCATTACTTTTTCATCTACTTCAGTGGTCAAATCAATCGCAACTTTTGTGTTTTCCCAACTGAGTTCTAATTTTCCACTATTTGTAGTCAAGTCAGCAAACCCCATTGTAAAACTTTCTACTGGATCCTGCAACTGCTGCACCGGCACTTTGAACCTGACCACATCTTCTGAAGGGTTATAATCATTACCGCCATCACCCCAATGTGCTGTATTGCTGTGGACAATAATAGTCCACTCCTTTTCATTTGGAATACTATAAAGTGCATACGTGCCAGCAGGTATTTCATTTTCGTTTAAGCTGACCGCATCGCTAAAAGTGATTTTAGTAGAGGCATTGGCACCAGTTCGCCACATTTCCCCATAGGGAATAAGATCTCCAAAGATTGTCCTTCCACGCATGGCTGGTCTTGAATAATCAATTGTTACATCCATTAATCCCACATTCTGACGAACAGTAGCCGAAGGGCTCGCTGCCGGGATTTTGAGTTGTGCCTGGACAATGTTAATATGGCATAAAATTAAGCCAAACATTAGAATAGAGAAAGTAGTCTTCATTTGAGTAGTTATTATTTAATTAGGTTTAGTACTGTAATAATTTACAGCAAGTTATTGAAAATAAACTAATGCTATTAAATAATTTAAGTGTAATTGTGCTTTCAAATAGCTAAAACGAATTCATCAATGGGTGAAAAACTGTCTACTGATTTCTATCAGCATCCTGACGTAGTGCATATCAGTAAAGTACTGCTAGGTAAAGTAGTAGTGACTGAGTTGGAGGGCAAACGTACTTCAGGAATAATAGTAGAAACAGAAGCCTATTGTGGACGCAATGATAAAGCCTGCCATGCGCATATGGGTCGCTTTACCGAAAGGACTAAAATTATGTATGAAGCCGGCGGTGTGGCTTACGTATACTTATGCTATGGAATCCATCATTTGTTTAATATTATAACCAATAAAGCTGGAGTGGCCGATGCCGTACTTATTCGAGCTATCGAACCCGTGGAAGGCATTGAAACAATGCTGATGCGAAGAAATATGACGGAAGTAAAAACTAATATTACAGCAGGGCCCGGAATGGCAAGTCAGGCACTCGGCATTCATAAAAGTATGAGTGGTATCAGCTTAACTGATAGTGCTATATGGATTGAGGAACAAGGCAATACCGTTGATGAAAAGCAGATAAAAGTGGGAACACGCGTTGGCGTGGCATACGCGATGGAAGACGCGTTATTGCCATGGCGATTTTCAATTATGGATAATAAATTTGTGAGTAAAGCGAAATAAATGTCAATTATAATTATAGCTCCCGATCGTGATGTATCAGCATGGGTGAAGGAAATTCGGCAATATACCAGTGAAAGGGTTGCGGTATGGCCGGATTTTGGTAAACCGGAAGATGTCACCCTGGCAATTTTATGGAAACATCCCAAGGGTGTATTGAAACAGTTCAGTAACCTTAAACTCATCAGCTCTATGGGGGCAGGTGTAGACCATGTTTTGGAAGATGAACAGCTACCAAATGTGCCGATCATGCGGATTGTAGACGATGCATTAAAGAATGGCATGAGCAATTACATCATTGCGGCGGTGCAGTATTATCATCGAAAATTGGATATTTACGAACAGCTTCAAACATCATGCATATGGCGGCAGGATATTTCTCCGATACGCAAGCTGAGCATTGGCATTATGGGTTTAGGAAAATTAGGTCAGGATGTGGCTAAAAAGTTGGTAAATCTTAATTTTATTGTTGCCGGTTACAGCAAATCCCGGAAAGTAATAAACCATGTAAAGAGTTATGCAGGGAAAGAAAATCTTGATGAGTTCCTGGCTCAAACTAACCTTTTAATTTGCCTTCTACCCTTAACATCTGAAACCGAAAACATCCTGAACTATGCACTATTCAAAAAAATGCCAAAAGGTGCTTTTGTAATCAATGTGGCAAGAGGAAAGCACCTGGTAGAGGATGACCTGATTACTGCGTTAGATGAGAACATATTGGCGGGAGCCTTCCTTGATGTATTTCGAAATGAACCACTACCAGAAAATCATCCATTTTGGCGGCATCCTAAAATAAAAATTACGCCACATATTGCCAGTGTCACCAATATTAAAGCAGCAGTGCCATTAATTATGGACAATTATCAGCATATTGATAATCATGAATCATTTTCGGGACTTGTAGATAAAAAACAACAATACTAAATATTATGCAAAAAATTCTATGCCCTATTGATTTTTCTGAAAACGCGTTAATAGCGCTTGAGTACGCGGTAAAAATAGGAAGAGCACACGAGTCAATTCTTACCATACTCTATGTCTTACCTGCTCAGAAATCGTATTACAAGCATCAGCAGACTACCAAAGAGCAACATTGGGCAGATGCTGAGCAGAAATTGCTGGCAATGGCAAAGGCTATTGAAGAGCATAGCGTGCCAAGAGGTTTAAAGCAATGTCAATTTTTTGTTGTGGAAGGAGAGGAGGTGACAGAAACCATCGCCAAAATGGCTAACCAGGAAAAATTTCAATTACTGGTAATGGGTACTAAAGGCGCACACGATGTGACTGAAGCCTTTGTGGGCTCTACCACTTTGCAGGTCATTGAAAAGGTAAATATGCCGGTATTCTGTGTGCCATTGAAAGCGCAGTATCAAAAAATAGACCATGTTGTTTTCGCCTCCGACTATTATGACGAGGACAAAGTGATCATTCAGGCATTGCTAGCCTTTACTACGCCTTTGAAGGCTAGTATAGAAATTATACATGTTAGCGAAACTGGCAATAAACTTGCTCTTGAAGATCAGGAACAGTACCAAAAGAGAATGGAGAGCTTTATAGGGCAGGCACCTATGGAAATTAAGTTTATTATTAAAGATGATGATATTGCGCAAACGTTGGATCGTTATATGCATCAATCGCATGCAGAAGTACTGGTACTTTGCAAAAGGGATCGAAACTTTTTCCAGCAGTTATTCTCTGATAGCCTAACGAAGAGATTGAGCTACTTTACTGACTATCCATTATTAATTTACAAAACGCATTAAAACTGTTCATTTTTTGCGAATTATAGCTACTTTAGAGGTTGAAGTAATATGAATTTTCTGAAATGCTAACTACTTGGTAAGCTTGATGTGCACTCTTATACAAATTGTACAATTTCACTTTACAAATTTTGAAATACTTTATACATTTAAGCATTAGTTGCTCGGTAGGTAATAATCTAAATGAAGTTCCGTAAATTTAATAGCGATATTCTAAACCTTGTATTGATCTATGTGATCAGCATAGGCTTAAACGCGACCACTGTATGGGCGCAGCAGATGAACCCAAATCAACATCTCGGTCCAGGCGTGAACTCCAGTGCCGATGAGCAGCACTTATGCCTTTCCCCTGATGGAAAGACGATGTATTTTACCAGAGTCAATTATGAAGGCAATATTGGAGGGAAAAGCAATAAAGGAGATATTTGGTATAGTGAATTACAGGAATCCGGAGAATGGTCAGACGCAATCAATATTGGAGAACCGCTTAATAATATGGATTACAATGCCGTGGCAGGCTTTTCTGCTGATGGCAATACAATATATCTTCAAAATCATTATATCAAAGGGAAAAATAGAGGTTTACCCCAAGGCATAAGCTTTAGTAAAAGAAAAGGTAACGATTGGAGCTTTCCTAAAAACATGAAGATTCATTACTTCAGCAGCCAATCCAATACACCGCAAATATCTGTGACATCTGACGAAAAGGTCATGCTTTTAGCCATACAGTCTTATGGCACATACGGTGCAGAAGATTTATATGTAAGCTTTAGGCTAGGTCAGGAGGAATGGACAGAACCTAAAAATCTTGGTAGTACCATCAATACACAGAATGAAGAAGGCTCTCCATTTTTATCTGCAGATAAAAAGACACTTTATTTTTCAAGCAATGGTCATTCCGGAGAAGGAAGTAAGGATATTTTTGTTACAAAAAGACTTGATAATACCTGGAAGAAATGGTCAACGCCTGTAAACCTTGGCAGTAGAGTAAATTCTGAAGGCCGTGAGACTTCTTTTGTGCTTTCTCCGATATCTAACCACGCCTATATCATATCGACGCAAAACAGCAAAGGCTTTGGCGATATCAATCGCATTCATATGTCAGAGGATGAGATGGTACAAC
>JBGSXH010000178.1:0-1657 GCA_041751515.1 Cyclobacteriaceae bacterium
TGCCAGGCATTGAAATGGGCCAGCTGCCTACGCCAAGAACCTTTGGTGTCAATGTTAGACTTGGATTTTAAAAACTCTCAAAAGCAGATATACAATGAAAAAACTATCCATATTCATCATACTATTTTTCGCCATTGGCGGCTGTACGGACGACTTTGAAGAACTCAATATTGACCCCAATAGGCTCAGCACTATAACACCGGGGACTGTTTTGAACCCAGTCATCTATGGGATGGCCAGTTTTAATACTTCCCGAAGCAATAGCTTTAATTTTCATCTGATGCAGGTGGCGTTGCCATACCCTAGTCCTGCTGGTGGTATTCACAGGTATGATATCAGTGAAAATAATGGCAGTGGCACCTGGAATACCTCTTACAGGTGGCTTAATAATTTGAAAGAAATGCGTCGCAGTGCAGTGGAGGCAGAAAACCCCAATTACGAAGCCATTGCCATGGTTTTAAACGCATGGATATACGCCAACCTGACCGACACTTTCGGCGATATTCCCATGGAAGAAGCAAATGGTGCAGACGATGGCATATTTCAGCCACAGTTCAATACACAGCAAGAGGTATACACAGCTATACTGGAAGACCTAAGGGTGGCAAATACCCTGTTTGATACAGATATTGACATGATCTTCGGAAGCGATCTCTTATACGGAAATGACATCACACGATGGCGTAAATTTTGTAATTCCCTACGCTTGAGACTGCTTCTCAGGGTTTCTCAGCGGCAGGAAATGAATGCCATTCCCCAGCTGCAGGAAATGCTAAGCACGCCTGATGTTTACCCGGTATTTGAATCCAATGGTGATGCTGCTATACTGCAAATAACTGGCGTAGCACCTAATTTATCGCCCTGGGGTAGGGCAATTGACTTTAGCACCTTCAGAGCCGGATCAGCGTTTTTTATTGATCACCTTGTTGCCTGGGATGACCCACGACTACCACTTTTCTTTACCCAGGCAATGGACAGTGACGGGCAGACAGCAATAGGATACAAAGGCATTCCGAGTGGTTATGCAGGTTCTGAAGGACAGTTCGATTTCCAACCTTCAGGCTTAAACAATAGCATAGTTACCGCGCCTATGATTTCGGTAATCATGACTTATGCAGAAGTTGCTTTTATTAAAGCGGAATTAGCACAAAAGGGACACATAGCCGGAGATTCGGAGGTGTACTATAATGCCGGCATTAGCGCAGCGCTAGAGCAATGGGGTGTTGAGGTGCCAGAAGGTTATCTGGAGCAGGCAGGAGTTGCTTATGACGGTAGCTTTGAAGCCATTATGTTGCAAAAATATTATGCCTTATATTTTAATGACAACCAGCAATGGTTCGAATACCGAAGAACCGGGCTGCCTGAGCTTCCAAAAACTGAAGCGATGCTTAATAATCAGCAAATTCCGGTAAGGCTACAGTATCCCTTATCTGTTCGTACCAACAATAGTCAAAATTACCAGCAGACCATCGAGAGAATGGGTGGGGATAACATCAATACAAAGGTTTGGTGGCAGCAAAATTAGATTGAATTATAAATAATTTGAACGCGAAAGAAAGCACTTAATTCACAATATTAATCCTAAACAATGGCTGAAGTTAGAAGATCATTCTTAAAAAAACTGGGTCTGGCAGGTACCGGGCTTACCTTGAGCTGG
>JBGSXH010000179.1:0-3235 GCA_041751515.1 Cyclobacteriaceae bacterium
GTTTAACACACCTTTGGGCATCTCCTTCCATCAAAACACAATTTATTTAATGCTGGAAAGAGATCAGGAAATATTTAATATTAACCTTAATAGCAGCATAGGGGAAAATACTGCTTTGTCCCACGCGCAGGAACTATATGATTATTTGAAAGTTATAGACATAATGCACGAAGGTTATGAGTAGCAATAAATATGGCATACGTGTTTGGTTGGATGCGGCACTGATTGCCATATTTGCTGCGGTCATTACCCGTTGGCTCTTTTTTGAGCCTTTCGTTATTCCTACACCCTCCATGGAAAATAATTTATTGGTGGGTGACTATGTCATAGTATCAAAGATGCACTACGGTGCAAAGCTGCCGGAAACGCCTTTACAATTGCCCTTAACGCATCAAACATTATGGGGCTCAAAAACACCCTCGTATTTAAACTGGATTAAACTTCCCTATTTTCGTCTACCCGCGTTGCAGACTGTCCAAAGAAATGATCTTGTTGTTTTTCACTATCCCGGAGACCTGCAACACCCTACTGACCAGCGCATTCATTATGTAAAGCGGGCGGTGGGCATGCCCGGGGATACGCTAATGATAAACAACGGGGATGTGATTGCGAATAATGATACGATTTCGGAGCCGGATGGAGTACAAAACTTTTATAATGTTCATTCTTCGTATACCCTGGATAGCACTTTTTTTGCTAACTATGGTATCGATTTTATGGAAGGTGATGGCCATCATATCAATGTACTGGCTTCAAGAGCGCAGGCAGAAGCGTTAAAAGCCTTGGCGCCTATTGACAACATTGAAAAGCTTATTTTTTCAAAAGGGCAGGCAACTCCTGCTATATGGCAACCGGAACGCGGTCAAAAATGGAATATTGACCAGTTTGGCCCTGTATATATTCCTCGTGAGGGAGATGTTATTTATATCAATGCTTATACTTGGCAGAAATACGGGTATATTATTCAGCATTTTGAAAGACATGATCACGTGGAAATGCGGAATAACCAGCTCTTCATCAATGCCAAACCTGTCACAACTTACGCTTTTCAGCAAAACTACTATTTCGTTTTAGGTGACAACCGACACAATTCTGCTGATTCAAGATTTTGGGGGTTGGTTCCGGAGGATCACATTGTAGGGAAACCGGTAATGGTGCTGGCTTCTTTTAAGCATAATGCTGCAAACAACGATCACAGCTTAAGATGGGACAGGCTGTTTAAACTACTATAAGTGTTCATCAGTCTTTACAAACCCAAATCATCCAATCATTTTATACTACACGATGAAGACAATAGCTTTTCAATTTAAAAATTCACAGGAAATTCAGCTCGACGGCCGCTTGGTATTGCCCATAGGAGAGCAACCAAATGCTTATGCAATATTTGCCCATTGCTTTACCTGCAACAAAAACCTGAATGCTGTCCGAAATATCACAGAAAGTTTGCTGAGCCATAAAATAGCTGTTTTGCAGTTTGACTTTACCGGACTAGGAAAAAGTGACGGCAATTTTGAAGACACTAATTTCAGTTCTAATGTAGATGATTTGGTCGCGGCAGGGGAAGCCTTAGAAGCTGCTTATGCCGCACCTGCACTTTTAATCGGGCACTCATTGGGTGGCGCAGCCGCGATTATGGCTGCGGCAAAGATGAATAGCATTCTGGGAGTAGCCACCATAGGCGCACCAGCTGAGCCCCACCATGTAAAGCATCATTTTCAAAATCAACTAGAAACCATTGAAAATGATGGCAAGGCTGAAGTTTTTATTGGAGGACGACCGTTTATGATCCGTCGTCAGTTTCTCAAGGATATTCAAAAAAACAAAGTTGCTAAGGTGCTTAAAGATTTCCGCAAGGCGATATTGATACTTCATAGTCCGCAGGATAATATTGTGAGCGTAGAAAATGCCGCTCACATCTATAAAAATGCGCATCATCCTAAAAGCTTTATCAGCCTGGACAAGGCAGATCATCTGCTGAGCAATAAGGCAGACAGCCTCTATGCCGGTCATCTGATTGGCGCATGGGCAGCCCGATACCTTCCAGAGCGAACTCCCAAAGCTCCGTTATCGACGAAACAAGCTGTAGTAGCCAGAACCGGGGGAGATGCCTTTATTACAGAGATACTAGCGGGTAAACATTTTTTACTTGCAGATGAACCTGAGGGGGTGGGCGGAAATAATGCTGGTCCAACAACTTACGACTTACTCAATGCCAGCCTGGGGGCTTGCACCAGTATGACTTTACAGATGTATGCCAAAAGAAAAAACTGGCCACTTGAGGAAGTAAGAGTCCATCTAAGCCATAGCAGAAAGTATGATGAAGACTGCACTCATTGCGCAGATGATGAAAGTAAAATTGACCATATAGACATTGAGCTTGAGTTGGAAGGAGATTTGAATGAAACGCAAATAAAAGAACTTGTAAGAATAGCGGGACGATGTCCTGTGCATAAAACACTCACTTCGCAAACAAAAATAGTTGTTACATTACAGGGTTAAACAAAAAAAGGGTAACACAATTTAATGTGTTACCCCTGATCGGATTTTTAAGTATTAAGCTTAAAGTCTTACTATTGCTGATCTTCCTGCATCATAGTATTGATCTTCTGCTGAAGTTCCGGGTCTTGTTGGTAGGCCATCATAATCGCCTGGTATCTTTCCGGCTCCATACCCTGGTCGTTTAAAACCTTCTCAATATCCTGCTGCATATCTTCCTGAATTTTCATTATTTTTTGAGCTGCGTTGTTAAAAGCGGCCATTTCTTCGGCAGATGCTTCATTTTCAACTTCCTGTCCCTGTTGGGCAGACATAATCTCATTAAACTGCTGAACATTCAAGTCCTCTTCTTCGATCGCGTTAATCATGTCAGCTTCATTTTCCTGCTGAATCTTGCTTACTTCTTTAGAAGCATCTACAAACAATTTGAGTTCATCATCAGAAACATCTGTTGGCGCTTGCTGCTGCTGTTGTGGCGGCATTTGCTGCTGGGCGAATGCTACAGAACCAGAAAGTAAGCCTACAAACATGATTGTTACTGTTTTTGCAATTCGATTGGTAAAATTCATAAAATTTGGTTTTGTTGTAAAAAGGGGTTGCTCCGTTTATGCAGTATTAAAACGTTAACAACATCAATTATTGTATTAAGTCATAAATAACATAGACGACATTGCTTTTGTTCAATTTATTTGAAAATTTTGCTTTGTCATCATAAAGCGAATCAGGAGTAATAAAAAGC
>JBGSXH010000180.1:0-3210 GCA_041751515.1 Cyclobacteriaceae bacterium
CGGTTTTTCGCGCTGGAAATCCTGTTAAGCACGGTGTTGGCTTTATAGACCTTGTCATCCAGACCAAGATCTTTGACGATGAGCTTTATAAGTGATTTGGAGTCCTCGGTATCATAAATGGTGAAGTTGGAAGGATAACCAATTTTTCCGCCTTCTGCTCTCAATATTCTGGCAAAAACGGAATGGAAAGTACCCATCCAGACGTTGCGGGCCTCAGTCCCGATTACTGTTTCAATTCTGTTGCGCATTTCCTGCGCGGCCTTATTGGTAAATGTCAGGGAAAGGATATTGAAAGGATCTACTCCTTTGGACTGGATTAAATGAGCAATGCGGTAAGTCAAAACCCGGGTTTTTCCGGATCCTGCACCGGCGATGATCATACAGGGACCTTCCGTATTGATAACTGCCTCAAGCTGAGGCGGATTTAAGCTTTCTAAATAATCCATAAATTAATCTCTTCCTTTTGCCAACAACAATGCCTTCTGCCGCCAGGTTTTCAGATGAACACCGGCAGTCTTTGCTGCTAAGTTAAGGCTAATTAGAGATTTATTAAAATAGAAATTTTGAGAAGCAATTTTTAAAGGGCGTTTTTTGTTACCCAATATCGATAGCCCGCCAGTAGCTTTTGCTTTTTATTAAGTTTCGTTGGGTCTTTACCGCTCAGGCTTGGCAATATGAGTTTATTCAGACGGGCAAGCAATTTAAAAAATAGACGTTTCATAGCAATATATAACCTTTGAAGATGCTTATCTTTGCATGATAATTTATGCTGATAACATGTATTAGTCGGGAGTTGTTTACAGGAGGAAAAGTATGATTTTAGTTGAGAACGCAGTAATAAGTGACGATATCAAGGAAAACTTCTTTGTTTGTAATTTGAGCAAATGTAAGGGGGCCTGTTGTGTGGAAGGGGATTTGGGCGCACCGTTGGAGGATGATGAACTGGAAATCATGGAGCAAATCTATCCTGAAGTCGCACCATACATGAGTGAGGCGGGCAGAAAGGCCGTAGAGGCGCAGGGCAAATATGTGAAGGACTGGGAGGACGACTTTAGTACCACTACCATTGAAGGGAAAGAGTGTGCCTATGCCATCTATGATGAAAATAAAGTGTTAAAGTGCGCAATAGAACAGGCACAGATGGACGGTAAAATCAATTTCAGAAAACCTGTTTCCTGCCATCTATATCCTATCAGAATTACCAAGTACGACGAGTACGATGCCTTAAACTACGATCGTTGGAGCATTTGTAGTGCTGCCTGTACTTTAGGTGGTGAACTAAAAGTGCCGATCTACAAATTTGTCAAAGAAGCATTGATTCGAAAATACGGTACCGCCTGGTATGATACGCTGGTGGAAGAGATAGAAGGTTAAAGACTCGTACTATTGCAGTCTTTTCTCGGCCTGTCCTTTTTGCAATGAAAGCGGTATTTGTACACTGAATCTGGTGGTAAAAACATTGTCGAAATTTCCTCCGGTACCTAGTGCAGCAATATTGTCAATATAATCCGTCATAGGGTTCATAATACCGCTTCTTAGACTCACGCCATATCCATTTTTTAAAAGATAGATGAGCTCCAGCTCAATGGGTAACACGACAGCAATATTGCCATAAGTTTCATTGCTGGCTCTGGTATTGCTGAAGTCCTGGAGCGCATTTCCGAATTCATCTCTGGGGTTATAGCGCAGCAGCCCTATACCCTGGGCTATGCTCAAAGTAAAATGCTCTGTTTTAATAAAATTAAAGTTGAGTGAAAACTGTGCGGAGATGATGCTGGTAGAAAAATGTCGATTAGGAATAGCATTACTCTCTACAAAAACTGCTTCCGGGTTTTGACCTGAAACAGTACCAATATTTAGCTGGAAGCTACCATTAAGCCTTTGCTTTTGGTTAAGCCTCAATGCTGCATAAAAAGAGGGATCCCATTGCTGAAAGCCAGGGCCCAGATCTCCCCGATAGCTGTTGGCGCCAATGCCTATACTAAGCAATTGGTCTGGTTGCCATTGAGCGAAAGTAACAGAGGGCAGTAGCCATAACAGGCAGACAATGATACGGTAATGCATGACCAAAGATGAATAAAAAGGGCCAAACCTGCAATGCAAGTTTGGCCCTTTTCTTATGCGGGACAGATTTACAAATCCGTAAAGTCAAATGTGTCCAGGAATGCTGTGGTAAACTTACCAGAGCGAAACTGCGGATCATCCATTAACTTGATGTGGAAAGGTATGGTAGTTTTTATGCCTTCAATGACAAATTCCTGCAAAGCACGCTTCATTCTTACAATCACTTCTTCACGATCCTGACCGGTAACTATCAGTTTGGCGATCATGGAGTCGTAGTTTGGAGGGATAGAATAACCAGCGTATACATGGCTGTCTACACGTACGCCATGGCCGCCAGGAAGGTGTAGATTGGTAATTTTTCCCGGAGAGGGTCGAAAGCCATTTTTTGGATCTTCAGCATTAATCCTGCATTCCATTGCAAAAAGCGCAGGGAAGTAGTTTTTACCAGAGATTTCAATACCTGCGGCAACCTTGATCTGTTCTTTGATCAGGTCAAAATTAGTCACCTCTTCCGTAATCGGGTGCTCTACCTGAATACGGGTATTCATTTCCATAAAGTAGAAATCACCATGCTTATCTACTAAAAATTCAATCGTGCCAGCTCCTTCGTATTTGATGGCTTCGGCGCCTTTGATGGCAGCACGGCCCATTTCTTCTCTTAATGCCTGATCCACTACAGGGGAAGGCGTTTCTTCCAGCAGCTTTTGATGACGTCTTTGTATAGAGCAGTCTCTTTCTGAAAGATGGCAGGCTTTGCCATTTTTATCGCCAACGATTTGAATTTCAATATGTCGGGGCTCTTCAATAAACTTTTCAAGATACAAACCATCATTGCCAAATGCCGCGCCAGACTCTCGCTTGGCATCATCCCAGGCTTTTTTAAAGTCGCTGTCTCCACGGACAATCCGCATGCCCCGGCCACCACCACCAGCGGTTGCTTTTAGAATGACAGGATAGCCAACGCTATTGGCAACTTTCAGGCCCTGAGCAATGGTGTCCAGCAAGCCGTCTGAGCCTGGAATGGTAGGCACACCTGCTTTTTCCATGGTTTTCTTAGCAGTAGCCTTGTCGCCCATCTGGTTGATCATTTCCGGGGAGGCACCGATAAATTTTATGGTGTATTCGTGGCAAATTCTGGACAACTCG
>JBGSXH010000181.1:0-3297 GCA_041751515.1 Cyclobacteriaceae bacterium
AACAGAGTGCTTGCTCGCACGCCCATGGGTAAACTGGGGCATCCGGAAGATGTCGCTGAAGCAATCTATTATTACGCTTCCGATGCTGCCAAATATGTAACGGGCACTGTTTTGCCTGTAGATGGCGGCAATTCCATCGGCTTTTAATACCGACTCCAAGGGGTATGCACCAAAGATTATTTTTTACGATAAACTATTCAGTATGAAAAACCTTATTCCACACACAATCACAGGCATCGTCCTCTCAGTAGCAATGAGCGCCTGCAATACCACAGCGCAGGAAAACAGTGCATCAGTTGCAGAAAAAACCTTGCAAGAAGTATATGAAGATAAGTTCCATGTGGGTGCTGCCCTCAATTACCAACAAGCCAATGGACAGGATGAGAAAGCGATCGCTCTGGTCAAAGAACATTTCAATACCATAACGCCAGAAAATTTATTAAAATGGGGTAATGTACACCCTAAACCAGATGAATACAAATGGGAGCCTGCTGACAATTATGTTAAAATCGGCGAAGATAATGATATGTTTGTCGTTGGACATACCCTAGTATGGCATCAGCAAACACCTGACTGGGTTTTTGAAGATGATAAAGGAAACCCTGCAGACAAAGCTACTTTAATGGGCCGGATGGAAGACCATATCGAGAAAGTAGCCGGTCGATACAAAGGCAGAATCCATGGTTGGGATGTCGTGAACGAAGCGCTCAATGATGATGGTACCTTGCGAGAGTCGAAGTGGTATAATATTACCGGCGAGGACTACCTCTCGCGTGCTTTTGAGCTGGCACATGAAATCGATCCTGATGCCGAGCTCTATTACAATGATTACAATATGTGGAAGCCTGAAAAGTGTCAGGGTGCCATCAAGCTTGTGCAGAATATACTGGATCAAGGCATTGCAGTGCATGGTATTGGAATGCAAGGGCACTTTGGCCTGCACACGCCAAGTCTGGAGCAAATCGAGGAAAGCATTCTGGCAATTGATGCCATCGGCATGAAGGTCATGATTACGGAACTTGACATCGATGTACTGCCGAACCCAAGTAAAAGACAGGGTGCGGACATTGACGATACCTTTGAATTTGATGCGCAATACAATCCGTATACAGAAGGATTGCCGGACTCCATCCAGGAGCAACTAACACAACGCTATACTGAGCTTTTCGACCTGTTTGAAAAGCATGAGGACAAAATTACCCGCGTTACCTTTTGGGGTGTCACCGATAATGACTCCTGGTTAAACGGCTGGCCGATAAAGGGTCGTACCAGCTACCCGCTGATTTTTGACCGTGATTATCAGCCAAAACCTGCCTTAGAAGCGCTGGCAAAAGACAATGATTAACACTTATTAATACTTCACAAAAGCCCCGATGGATAAGTGTTGACATCGGGGCTTTTTTTTACCAAGGCGAAAAGAGGCTTATAGTTCATTGGTTGCAAAGCGTTTCGGAAACTTTGAGCTGACGTACTGTAGCCTATCGAAACCTTTACATTTGTTCGTCCAGCAAGTCTTTTTAGCAATACAAACTTCAAATGGACTACTTCATCAGCATGTGCTTAATGCACACTCCTCTCAAAAATTTACAAGTCCTCTAACAGTTCCTTTAGTTCTCGAAGTCTCCCGCCATAAAGTCTGTTTACCCAATAAATGGAACTTATGAAAAATAGCAGAAAATAGGCCATGATACCCGACTGCCATGTGAATGGCAATTGCAGAAAGTATTCGTCACCCCAACTCATGAAAACCAATGCCACAATTGTAAGTACAATTACTGTATAATAAACGCGGATGGTAGTTTGTAAATGGTTCTTTGCTAAAATCAAATTGCGCTGCAATTGATTGGAGTAATCGATACTTGATAAGCGTTTTACGCTCATATACAATCGGTAGTTTAACGGCGTACTTCCTAGAAAAATAAGTGCAAATAGCTTATAAAAATAGGTTTCCAAATCGACCAAAAAATATACAACAAGTGCAAACAAAATAACACCAGTGACTGCTATTGCTATCTCATATTGAAAATATTGCCTGATTTTCCGGTGTGTGCTTGTAACAGCGCTTAGCTTATGGCGCAGTTCATTGTTTGACTTATTTTCTACCTGCTGTCCCGCCTTATTCCAGACGTCCTTTAATTGTTCAAAATCCATCTTTAGTCATTATTTTTTTCAGCCTTTCTTTTATTCGGCTCAATTTTGCCCCAACATTGGTTTCAGAAAACCCCGTAATTTCCCCGATTTCTTTGTACGACAAACCCTCTAAACAGAGCAGGATAACTGATTTCTCCGTCGCATTGAGAGTAGCAATGGCCTTGTATAATTGCTTTAAATTATCGTCGTCCTGCTCATCAAGATGTTCTCCTTCGGCTAGCTTTAAATCTACCTGTAAGAAAGCAGCTTTATTTTTTCGTCGGTAGTACAAAGCTGTATTTAAGGCGACCTTGTACAGCCATGTAGAAAACTTTGCGTCATGTCGAAAAGCAGGAAAAGCTTTCCATGCATTGTATAAACATTCCTGAAACAGATCTTCCTGCTCATCTTTATTGGGTGCGTAGACCAAACAGACCTTTCTTATGATTCGCTGATTGGCACCAATTTCTTCAATAAACCTATCTTGTAAACTCATCGGATATCTCTCCCTATCCACCAGATATGGATAGGGATTCAAAATACATTAATCTTTAGTCAACTGTCCAGGATTAATGCTGACCATGACACTTTTATCTACGCTGTTTCCCATGATCTCAAAGGTCCATTGGCCAACATGAGCGCACTTATTGCCTTGCTGGATAATTCACTGGTGCTGGAAAACGAAAAAGAGAAAAAAGTGATGAGTTTTATCAATCAATCTTTGTCAAACTTCAGCGAAATCATCACCGAACTGTCGGATATTACGCGAATAGAGCATGAAATTGATGTAAGAGAAGACATTAACGTCAGAGAACTCATTAAAGAGATCCAATTCAGCATGAAGGATAGGATCACAAGTTCTGATGCAGTCATCAATTTAGATTTGGAGGTGACTGAGATTCCTTTTTCAAAAAAGAATTTAAGGGGCATCTTGACAAATTTATTGAGCAATGCCATTAAATATTGCTCTCCTGAACGAGCACCTGAAATAAACATCATAACAAGGCAAACCGATGAGTCCATCTCAATTCTTGTGGAAGACAACGGCTTAGGTTTACCTGAGGACAAAAAGAATGAAATATTTGAGCGTTTTAACCGGGCGCACACGCATGTAGAAGGCAGTGGAATAGGCCTTTATTTAGTCAAAAAAATTATTACCAATGCTAG
>JBGSXH010000182.1:0-5919 GCA_041751515.1 Cyclobacteriaceae bacterium
GCCGGCTTTGTCCAGCATTTCCTGAATAAAAGGACCGCCCCCATGCACCAGCACTATCTGATAACCCTGCGCTTTGAGATTGCCAATATTAGCAACAATGTCCCTGCTGAGCTTTTCATTGACCATGGCATTGCCGCCATATTTGATAAGTAATATAGGTTGATTTGCTTTGGTATCGCCTGTGTTCATAGATTTTTTATTTAAACAATGGACATTTAGGCAGTCCCATAAAGTGGAGGATAGCCTGACCTTCGTTTAATACAAATTTAGTATAAATTATGAGGGGATAAAACCGATCCTGCCACTTTGAAGCTCATCTAAAGTGTAGATGAAGCTTTTAACCAGTCATCGATACGAAATAGCAGCAACTTCCAGTATTTCTTCTTTAGGGCCAATGCGCATGGTGGTACTTTCTCCCACCTTCAAACCCTGAATATTTTTGGCGATTGGGGCGACAAAGGCAATGCCGCCGTCTGCCAGTGAAGCTTCATCGACACCGACAATGGTGAAAGTGCGTTCTTTAGGTTTGCCGCCGCCCTTATTGATTATCGTTACTGTAGCCCCAAAGCGCACTTTATCGAAATCATCCTGGGAATGGTCTACCACTTTGGCCGTATTGATCCGCTCCTGCAAGGCATTGATGCGGCCATTGATAATAGCCATTTCCCGTCTCCGGTTACTTTCTTCCTCTTCACCGCCCAGGTTCGCGCGCTCTTCTTCCAGCGCTGCCATCTCGGCATGCAGCAACTCCAGTCCATGCGGTGTCACATAATTCGGCACCCCCGCCGGCAAAGCCGCCCTCGGCGGAATAATTGGTGGTTCCCCGGAATCGTCTTCTTTTACAAATGCTCTACTCATCACAGCATAACTAGTTGGAGTGGTGGGGTGTTTTGGGATGGTTAAATTAACTATGTTTATCTCTCAGTTCCTTCTTTTATTGAATATTATTGGTTAAAATTATAATTCATATTGTATTCAAATGTTGAATTATGTGCTAAATGATAAAGGTAACTTGTGCAATTATAGAGCAAAAGGATACTCCACTGGTACTATGTGCTCAGCGCAGCGAACAAATGAAATTGCCGTTGAAATGGGAGTTTCCGGGTGGTAAGGTCGAGGAAGGAGAAACTTTAGAGGCTTGTCTGAAAAGGGAAATTCAGGAAGAGCTGGCAGTTGAAATTGAAGTGATTGAGAAGATGGCTTCTCATAATCATGCTTACCAAGCCAACAAGGTGATAGAATTAATTCCATTTAGATGTAGGATATTAACTGGTCAGATTCAACTACGGGAGCATAAGCAGATTTTATGGCTAAAAAAGGAGGCTCTTTTGAGGTTGGATTGGGCTGAAGCAGATGTTCCAATTGTTAGAAATTATATACGTACTTAATGAGAGTAGAAGAAGGAATTTACGAGAGTATAATTAACGCCGCACTTCAAAAAAAACTTGCTCACTTACCAGTTAATCAGTTTTTCTCCAAGAAGGTTGCAATTGATCGGGAAGAAGCTGCTAGATTATTATCTAGTTATTTAGCACGAATAATTCTATCAGCTTTAAAAGAGATTAAAGGAGACAATAGCATACAAAAACAGATTAAAATTTGTAATGATGTTCTTCAATTCATAGACAAAGAGCTTCAGCTTGAACTAGAGGAAGATTTAATCAGTCATGAAGGAAAAATTTTGACAGCAGTTTTGTCAAAAATCGGGAAAACTGATAAACAACTTCAGACCAATCTCGAAAAGCTACTACCAAGTACTGGTCTGTCAGTAAGCAATCTTTTTACTGGTAGTAATTCCGATATTTCAATTGATGCAGAAATTGAGCGAGACATTCTTTCTTCAAACCAAATTCTGTGGGTAGTTTCATTTATCCGCTGGTCGGGTCTTCGTATTTTCGAAAATGCACTTAGGGAATTTACAGAACGGGAAGGGGCTGAACTTAAGATTATTACTACGACCTATATGGGAGCTAGCGAAGGCAGAGCGCTAGAGTTTTTAGATGGACTGCCAAATACGGAAATCAAAATATCTTATCAGACTCAGATTGAACGACTGCATGCTAAGTCTTACATTTTTGAAAGAAATTCAGGTTTTGATACTGCCTATATTGGCTCCTCCAATCTTTCTAAATCTGCTTTAACAAAAGGATTAGAATGGAATATTCGAGTCACCAGTCAGGAAAATCCTCATATCATTGAAAAGGCGAAGGCTACTTTTGAGCACTACTGGAATAGTATCGATTTTGAAGATTTTAAGATAGGAGGATTAGAAAAATTTAACAATGCATTAAAGCACGAGAAAGAGAGAGGAAAGAAAATCATTTCTCTAAATGAATACTTCAAAATTGAACTTCTTCCCTTTCAAAAGCATATTTTAGATACGCTGCTAATTGAGAGAAAAATACACAAGAGATGCAGAAATTTAGTTGTTGCTGCCACGGGAACAGGAAAAACAGTAATTGCTGCTTTTGATTTTAAGAGGACTTTTTATGCAAACCATGGCAAGTCCAAACTTTTATTTGTGGCCCATCGGAAAGAAATCTTACAACAGGCCTTGGCGACCTTTAGATCTGTCATTGGAGATAGAAATTTTGGACAGTTGTGGGTAGGAAATGATAAACCTGAGGAAGGCAGCCTGGATCATTTATTTGTATCTGTTCAGGTCTTTAATTCCCGGAAAAGTTTTTTTAAAGAGAGGTTTCCAGAAGCGTTTTATAACTTCATTATAATTGATGAAGCGCATCATGCGCAGGCTAATAGTTATAGAGATTTATTTGAAATTTTCAATCCTGAAATACTACTAGGGCTGACTGCCACCCCAGAACGAATGGATGGTAGAAGTCTGCTACCAGATTTCTGTAATCGAATAGCAGCTGAGATTCGGCTACCGGATGCTTTAAGTTTGAAGTTACTTAGTCCCTTTCAATACTTCTGCGTGGCAGATGAATCTACCGATTTGCGAACGGTAAAATGGAATGCAGGTAAATATGATACTTCTGAACTCACAGAATTGCTTTCAAATAAGCGACGGATTAAAATAGTTGTTGAGGCTATTCATCATTATTTAACTGACCCATTTTCTTGCAAGGCAGTGTGCTTTTGTACCTCAAAGGAGCATGCAGCTTTTATGAGTAAGGAGTTGAATAATGCAGGCCTGAAAGCCAAATATCTGGTGAGCGGAGCAGGAAATGAAGTAGAGCATGTCAGGAAAAACATCCGACACCAGTTCCAGCGCGGTGAGCTAAATTTTATATGTGTAGTGGATATTCTTAACGAAGGGGTAGATATTCCAGAAATAGATACCGTGCTTTTTCTTCGGCCTACGGAAAGTTTAACTGTTTTTCTTCAACAGCTTGGTCGTGGCTTGCGGATAAGTGAGAACAAGGAATGCTTGACAGTGCTGGATTTTGTAAGTCAGGCACATGCAAATTATAATTTCTCAGAGAAGTTTCGCGCGCTTCTTGGTAAGTCTGATAATAATATCCAAAAAGAAATAGAAAGTGGCTTTCTCCACCTGCCTGCAGGATGCAATATTAAAATGGAGCGTCTAGCGAAAGATACATCCTTTCAAATATTAAGAATTCCGTTTTTAACGTTCGTCGCTTAAGGCGCGAACTAGCGACTTTTCATCAAAATACTACCCGAGACCTTTCCCTGAAAAATTTTCTTCAGCTACATCATTTAGATATCAGAACCATTTATTCTAAAACGAATTACTGGAGTGGATTGAAAAAGGATGCTGGGATTAAAGAGTTTGTGGAAGGGGAATATCATCCGGTAATAGCTTCAGGTTTAAGAAGGCTTGTTCAAATCGATTCACCAGACTACCTTAAGTTTATTAGTCAACTTATTAGAGATAGCTTTTGCTACGATGACAAATCTGCAGAGAGTAAAAAGATGGCTTTGATGTTTTATTATGATATATGGCAGAAAGGCATAGGAGCATTTGATTTTCAAAATATTAAGGAAGGACTAACTGAAATTCAAAAATACCCAATACTGAAGAAAGAAATTAGTGAGATTATAGAGGTGCTGTATGAAGATTTAAGACACTCTACAAAAAGGATCTCCTTAGATTTTCCAAATGTATTAGAATTACATGCACAATATTCTAGGGATCAAATTTTAGCTGCATTTGAGAAGTCTACTCCTGAACGCCCTTTTCCGTCTCAGGAGGGTGTTGTACCTCTTCCTGAGATGAATGCTGAGCTACTATTGGTCACTTTGAACAAAAGTGATAAAGACTTCTCCCCAAGTACTCAATATGAAGATTATGCAATCAATGAAACCATATTTCATTGGCAATCTCAAAACAGGGTTGGACCAGAAAGCCCTGTTGGCATCTCATACATTAAACATGATGAACAAAGAAAAACACTACTGCTTTTTGTAAGAGAAAACAAAAAAGATGCATTCGTCTTCACTAGTCCCTATCATTTCTTAGGACCTGTAAAATATATTTCGCACAAAGGAGCCAAACCGATGAGCATTAATTGGGAATTGGAAGAGGCAATGCCTGCATATTTGTGGAAAGCTGCAGCAAAAATGGCCATAGGTTGACAACATTGTCAGGATTCCCGATATCCACCCTTAAAAACCTCATTCACATGCCAGTGCAGAAACTCCGGCTCAGGATAAAAATGTTTTTTCTGCGGAGGCAATAGCGGTTTGTAATGATGACGGATCAGCCATTCATCTGAACCCAGTCCGTTTACCTCGTCGGAAACCAGCATTTGCATGGTTGAGTTAATGGTAAATGCCCCTAAATCGAAAAGCTTGTGATGGGTGGAGCACAAAGCCAGTCCATTTACTTCCACATCTGGCCCACCAGCCTGATGCCACTTAATGTGTGCTGCTTCTAAGGCCAGCAATTTATTCCGAAGTCGAACACCAAAGCCACAAACAGCGCATCTATATTCATACGCTTTTAATATACTTTCTCTGAAAAGTGGATCGCGCTTGCGGCCAGCTTTTCGGGTGGAATTTGCAATGTTTGCGGTAATGTCCAAACCAACCGCATCCAGAATGTCCTGATGGAGAGTTTCGGGAAAGTTTTCCTCCAAAATGGTTTGAGCCACCTGTCCTAATAATTCCGGTTTTTGCTGCAGCATATCAACAAGGTCATCAGGAAACTTTCCTTCCAGCCCATGCTTCAATAAATAGGTGTTGGTGTAGTCTTGTTTGGTGTTAAGAAGATCAGGTTTGTTAAACTGCCACAGCTGATCATTAGCAAGTCGTATGAATGGAAATGAAGTGTAAATAGTTTTTCTTGGAGGACCAAAATCCTGTAATAGTTCTTTTAGCTTGGGCTCGATCGTAGCGTAAGGAATAAAACTATTATTGCCTCGCTGCACCTCACCTAAAGCTAGCAGAATGAGCAACGGTTTATGCGGAGCGCGAACACCCTGGCTTTTCCAGGTTTTCATCTTATCAAATTGCTGTAGCAGGGCTGATTCATTCACCTTTTAAAGGTATTAAAAGTGGAGGTATTTCCTAAGGTCCGTATATCATGAATGATAATGAGCTGCTCTTCTCTAGCATGTCCAAGACCTAAAAAAAGAGCACCGGTGCGTCATATATGTAATATATTCGAGTTTTCGTATTTGAACCTATCATTCATGAACTCAATTTGTTGATCATGATCATTTTATTTCATCGGCAAATACTAGCCAAACCGTCATTACTTGTCGAAATTCTGTTCAAGCACACTTCTTCAAAGTATCGATGAGTGGGAATAGGGTTCAGAGTCTTACTGAATTTAATTGGCTATTCATCCACCCCTAATCTATATATCAGTTGGTACTGCGCTCGGTCCTTAAGTTCCTTGATCAGGACTTGTGGTGTAATCCCGAGAATGCTGATCTACATGTCGTTGAACCGGTCATTACAGGATAAATGATTGCTAGTTGCTATTTTGGT
>JBGSXH010000183.1:0-8613 GCA_041751515.1 Cyclobacteriaceae bacterium
CTCAAAGCCCTTCAGCTCTTGTACGGGTCTGGTTATCGTAGCTACCATGTCACGAATATATAATTGCACTACCTCTGCACCGTCAAAAGCTCCTGTATTGGAGACCTCAATGCTAATCTCTAAAGTTTCATCGCCCTTTAAAGCAGCATTGCTGAGGTTGATATCACCATATTCAAAAGTTGTGTAGCTAAGTCCAAAACCAAATGGGTAAAGTGGCTCATTTGGCACGTCCAGGTAGTTGGATCGGAATTTCTGAAACCAATCATCTTCACCTAGCGGGCGACCTGTATTCTTGTGGTTGTAGTAAATGGGTATTTGTCCTACGTTCTGAGGGAAAGTAGCAGTGAGTTTTCCGGATGGATTCACCTGACCAAAAAGCGCGTCTGCAATGGCGTCGCCAGCTTCACTTCCCGCAAACCAGACATTAAGAATGGATGGAACATTTTCTTCTTCCCACTTGATGGCCAATGGTCGACCGGTGAATAAAACCATTACCACAGGTTTGCCGGTTTTCAAAAGGGCTTTCAACAGTGCTCTTTGGTTCTCCTGAAGTTCAATATTTGACATACTAGATGCCTCTCCCGTCATCTCAGCAGATTCGCCCATGGCTGCTACAATTACGTCGGCATCTTTTGCGACTTCCAACGCCTCCTGTATCAATTCTTCATCTGACCTTGGATCTCTTTGGGTATCCTTCCCAAAGATGCTTACTCTGGATTCCAAAAGTGAATCAGCAGCAACATTGGCACCCCTGGCCGTCACAATTTCAGCTTGATCGCCCAATGCATTTTTCAGCCCGTCAAGTAAAGAGACAGATTCGTCATGTCTTCCTGCCACACTCCATGTACCCGTCATGTTTTTTCGGTTATCGGCCATAGGCCCGACCAAAGCAATCTTCTTATCTTTCTTTAATGGTAAAATATTGCCTTCATTTTTAAGCAGTACAAATGTTTGAGAAGAAAGCTCCCTTGCTATCTGGCGATTTTCGGCCGTAAAAACTTCATTCTTAGCTCGTTTCGGATCACTGTACCGATATGGGTCATCAAATAGGCCTAGCTTGAATTTGGCAATTAGGATCAGTCTTACCGCATTGTCAATTTGCTCCTGGGAGACTTTTCCTTCCTCAAGTGATTGCGCTAAAGTGGTCAGGAAGCCTTCTCCTACCATATCCATTTCCACACCGGCATTCAATGCCAAAGCTGAAACCGCTTGAAGGTCTCCCAATCCGTGAGCGACCATTTCGTTGATAGCAGTGTAATCTGTTACTACAAAGCCCTCAAAACCCCATTGATTACGCAATAGCTCGGTCATCAACCACTTATTGCCACTTGCAGGAATGCCGTCCACATCATTAAATGCCGTCATCACGGAACCGACGCCTGCTTCGACGGCTGCTTTGTAGGGTGGGAAATATTCATTGTACATTTTTTGGCGGCTCATGTCCACGCTGTGATAATCTCTACCGGCTTCAGGTGCACCATATAGGGCAAAATGCTTCAATGTTGCCATGACCGTTTGCGGGTGAGAAAGGTCATTCCCCTGATACCCCTTCACCATGGTTTTGGCAATTTGCGCACCCAAATAAGGATCCTCGCCGCTGCCCTCCGACACCCTGCCCCAGCGGGGGTCACGTGAGATGTCGGTCATGGGAGAAAAGGTCCAGCTGATACCGTCGGCACTGGCTTCCTGGGCGGCAATTCTGGCAGTTTTCTCGATCAGCCCCATGTCCCAGCTACTGGCAATACCCAATGGAATCGGGAAAACTGTCTCATATCCATGGATAACGTCCATCCCAAATAGCAACGGAATTTTCAACCGGCTTTCCTCCATGGCCACCCGTTGAACGTCCCTGATTTTTTCCGCACCTTTCAAATTGAACAGGCCGCCTACTTTTCCCGCTTTGATTTTCTCGGCTATGTTGGCACTTTCGGCCTGTCCGGTGGTGATGTCACCAGCTGCGGGCAGGTTGAGTTGGCCGATTTTCTCTTCAAGCGTCATCAAGGCCAGTACAGAATCGGCTTCAGCCCTGTATTCCTTTTCTGATGTATTTTGCCCATAGGACTTGAAAGCGTATAAAGCGCAGGCAAGGGTTAGGATTAAAATAGATGTTTTTTTCATATGTGTATACTGGGTTTCTAATTGCAAATGTCTGCTCCGCTGCTTGCGGAAAAATCGTAAAGACCAAAGCTGTCAAAACGCCGGGACGATTCATCCCATTGGTCAGTATCATTTCTTAGTCATTGCCTTGATTAAGCAGATTATATGTAAATGTAGTAGTTTAAATGGTTGCCGGCATGTTCTGCTTATTGCGTGAGAACCGAAAAATTAAAAAGAACAATAGGGTAATTCAGCTCAATTTTCATTTTTCCTCAAACTCAAACCCCAGCTTCTGCAAGCCCTCCTGAATTTCTGGAGCTGCCATAAATAAGTCCCATCCTAAACCAGAGCGGTGATTTTCTATCATGGCGACAATAGGTCCCTGGTCAATGGCCAGGTATCGCTGAGGATACCAATCTTCTTCGGGGCTAAAGGCATCATAAAAACCATAGCGACCAAATATCTTTTCTCCATAGTTATAATACATATTTTTGATCACCCCCATGGATTCTTCAGGAGTATAGGGATAGCTTGAAAGTGCCGCGGTCGGGGTAATTACACCCAGGTCGCTACCTGGCTTGTGGGCCGCGTAACCATTGACGGAATAGCTGGCTGTAAGCCCCCAAAGGTCATCGCCATACCCTTTGAAACCCTCAGGGTTCTCCATGCACCAGGCTCTGTGAATCAAGGTGTGATTTCTATTATGCTCCCAGTAATCGGCGTATTGGTCTTTCAGTCCTTTAGGATTCAAACCAATATAAGAGTAATGCGCCCAAAAAAGTGGTCCGCCCATTTCTTCGGCGCCATTGTGCTTGAGTTCAAGTTTATAGCCAAATGGCTCTTTTTTAGATTTGATACCTCCATCTCTCGCCCAACCTTTGTGGTAAGCAGCAGCCGGAACCGGATGACTGGGGGAAGAAGCGGCCAGCACGTAGGTGATTAATGTTTCATCATAACCCAAAAGTGGGAAGTTCATATCCCAGCCGTAATTTGGCGACCAATGCCAATATAGCACGTCCTGCCCCCCCTGTGTATGCCAGTCCCATTCCATTTCCTTCCAAAGCTGGTCTATTTTGGACGCTATTTGCCGATCGTCGTCATTTCCATCTTTGTAATATTCTCTGACAGCCAGTAGGCCCTGCATCAAAAATGCAGACTCCACCAGGTCACCTCCATTATCTTTTTCGCCAAAGGGCTTAACTTCTCCAGTTTCACCATTTAACCAATGTGGCCAAATACCGTGAAATCGATCTGCTTTGGCCAGAAAGTCCACAATTCTTTCAAATCTTTCCAGGCCCTCCTCCTTGCTCACCCAGCCTCTTTCCAGCCCAGCCAAAATGGCAAACAATCCAAACCCTGAGCCCCCTGTGGTAATAATATGGGCATCGTCCTGAGGATACTCTCCGTCGATATGGATTCTTTCCCTGGCCAAACCAGAGTTAGGCTCAGCACCTTCCCAGAAGTATCTGAAAGTATAGTACTCAACCATTTCTAATAGTTCTTCATCGGAAAAATCTTTAGTCTCTACTTCTTTTGTTCCAATAACCATAGCTTCCTCCCCGGCAGTGATGGCTTCCACTTTGTATTGTAGAGACAAGTTGCTCCCCAGGTCATTGAAAAAATCCATGTAAAGGGTGTCCTCAATGGTGGCTCTTTCGGAAAAGCTTTCTCCGCCGGTACTTACTGATACTTTGTATTGAACTGCATCGGGCTGTTGGGGCCATCGTAGTTCCACATGCCGATCGTAGCCGATGGCGATCACGGGGCTGTTTACGCTGCTATCTTCCCTACTATCTGTATCTGCACAACTAAAGGCGAGGGACATCCACAATAAAAAAAATAGTAAGTGAAAAGAACTCGGGTGCTTCATAGGTTACTGTTGTTTTGATTTGGAAAATAGCCAGGGCATGAGCTCCGACATTTCAAATGTCGGATCCCAGGCATTATGGTTCGCCTCAGGGAATTCTGTGTACTTTACCGCTGCCCCATGTTTTTTGAGTGCTTGGTAAACACGCCTGGAGTAGCGCACCGGCACCACATTGTCCTGGGCGCCATGAGTAATCCACAGTGCCGTATATGGCGCATAGGCTTCGGTGAGTGCTACATTGCCTCCACCACAAATAGCAACAGCTGCGGCAAATGTTTCCGGCCAGCGACCCAGCATATCGAAAGTGCCAAAACCTCCCATGGACAAACCCATCAGATAAAGCCGTTTTTCATCTAAACTTTCATTGGCTATAATGCTATCCAGCAATTGCTTTAAAAGCATTGTTTCAAGCGAAGGTGCTTCCTTATTTTCAATAAAATCCAGGTCTTCACCATTGTACAGCTTTTCTCTGAGGTCAATATTTATCCAGTATCGGTCTTCGGGACATTGTGGAAAAACTACAATGGCAGGGTAGTCTGAGCGATTTTCCAGGAAAAAGTCTGCGCCGTGTATGAGTTGACTTTCATTATCATTCCCACGTTCGCCTGCTCCGTGCAGGAACAATATCAGCGGGTACTCCTGCTTTTCATCATAATTGTCAGGATACATGATGCGGTATTGCAGGGAGTCCCCCTTCTCATTCACGAAAATTTCCTTTATGAAAGCTTCTCGGTCTTGTGCTGCGATAGAGGTACTTAAGAAAAGTGCTATCAATACAGCCATTATAGAAGGTAAGTTGAGCATGGTTTTGAGCATGATGTATAAGATAGCATTCCAGTTTCGAGCGCAAACCATCTTATTATGAATACAGCCAATGAAGCGTACTACAATCGTTTGTAAATACTTAATGATGGTACAAAAATTCAGGTGTGTATGCAATCAAAAATGTTAAAAACGGACTGAGAATGCAATATGATTCATCACATTTGATTAGGCATTTTACGCTTGAGTAACATTTAAAACATGCCTCACTCCCATTTATTAGGCATGTTCTATTATTTCTGTACACTATAATCGCAATATGAAAATATGAATCAAATCGACGTTATAATTAAATTACCGCTAATTGAATATGCTTATACAGTGAGGCACCATTTGAGTAAAGTGGATTAATATGGGTTTCTTGCTTCCCTTTCAATTTAGAGGCAGATTTAAATATCGCTTGTTGCGTAAAAGCTGGGTTTTAGTCTGATTATTTCACCCTCTGAACATGTCGTCCTTCGCCAGGTAATTTTCTAATGACACCTCATCCGTCAGGTCAAGACTGAGTGGTGTGATGGAGGCCAGATTTCTTTCCATTGCCCAGCGGTCTGTGCCTTCTTCCGTTCCTTCTATAGGTGCAACGGTAAACCAGAAATGTTCTCTGCCCATAGGATCTTCCCCCCGAACCACTTTGCCGTCATAATGTCTTACCGACTGCCTGGTCCATACAATTCCTTTTGGTTTGGCAGGCAGATTTACATTGAGCAAAGTAGCGGTCTTTTCCTTTAAAACGACATCCAGCACGTTTTTCACAAAAGGCTTGAGCAAACCAAAATCAGGGGTTTCATCTGTTGGCGTACTGAAAGCAATGCCCTTAATTCCCAGTAAAGCTGCCTGCTTGGCGGCTGCCAGCGTACCGGAATGCCACATACTATTGCCAAGATTTGGCCCCAGGTTTATGCCGGAAAGGACTACATCTACTTTGTCCCAGAGGTGTGAGCCAAGCGCCACGCAGTCGGCCGGGGTGCCGTTGACGCGGTAGGCTTCAAAATCTTTAATGGGGGTAATTTTGTAAGATAAAGGTCGGGAGGCGGTAATGGCATGCCCCATAGATGATTGTTCTACGTCGGGAGCAACAATGCGGACTTCACCAAATTCTGCTGCTACCTCCGCAAGTGCCAGTAATCCCGGACTGTAAATCCCATCGTCGTTTGATATTAATATTCTCATTGCTAATTGCTTAAGTAAAAATATTGTAACAATAATTTTAAGCTTAAGTTAATACCTGTCAAAGAATTTACTATGCAAATTTTATTAGTTCACAATAACGGAGCAGGAAAAGAAGCTATTTCTGCCGAATCACTCATGGCTATATTAGCTGATAGCGGCGCGAATGAAGTCCAGTATTTATCCACAGAGGTGGAGAAATATGCGGAGTCCATTATGCCAGATGCTTACGAACTTATTGTGGTTGCCGGTGGCGATGGTACTGTGGGTAAGGTGATACCTCGCTTATTGGGCAGTCCAGTTCCACTTGGGATTTTACCTTTTGGCACAGCCAATAATATCGCAAAACATATTGGCTGTCTTCGGGAGCCGGAACATTTACTCGGACTGTTCAAAGATAACCAAACAAAACTTTTTTATACCGGCACTGCCAAAGGAAACTGGGGTGAAAAGGTGTTCATAGAATCGGTTGGTTTTGGGGTATTTTCCAGACTATTATCCCTGGAAGAAGAACATGAACTTGTAGAAGACGCCAATCACGAAAGCAGGGAATCTGAAGTTGATCATGCTAAAAAGATTTTAAAAGAACTTGTTGAAGTGTATGAGGCAAAACATTTTAATATTTTTTTAGATGGAGAAGATTATTCAGGTGAATACTTGCTCGTAGAAATTATGAATATTAAATCAGTAGGACCAAGGATGCAACTAGCCCCTGACGCCGCCTTTGATGATGACTGGTTTGATGTGATTCTCATAAGAGCCAGTGAAAGAGCACGGTTTCAAAACTTTCTGAGTGATGAAAATGCGCCTCCCGTCATCGCTATTAAAGCCACCAACATTGAAATTAGCTGTAAGCACCCGCACTTACATATCGATGACCATATCATGCAAATCGGAAATTTGGATGAAGAAAATAAAATCAGCATTCAACTCAACAAAGAGGGAGTACACATCTTATCCCCTCAAATTTGAAAGCTACTGTAGCAGTATTTTCCCTATGTGCACTTTATCTTCCATTTGCAGGTGTATAAAGTATAAACCTGGTTTCCTGTTTATCAAAATGATTTCCTGAAGCGCGTCCGATTGCACTATTGACACTGGAATTTCCCGACCCAAAGCATCTGTGATACTGATTTTGCTGACTTTTCCAGTCACAAAAATATTGCCCTGGCTGGGGTTGGGAAATACTTTGACCGTATTCTCATTCAATTCGACACTGGTGACGGTTTGCCAAATATTTTTCAGCTCTGCAATCACTACTGGCGAAAGCGCCTGATCATACATCCGTACTTCGTCCAATACTCCTTGCAGATAGTAATTGACCTCGGTCTCATTTTGCCGGCCAAAAGTAAATGCTCTGGACGTCGATAGCATATTTCCGGTATGTGGCACGAAAGTATCTAGCGTTCCATTCACATACAGCTCCATGGAATAACCGGTATAAACGACAGTGAAATGATAAAACTCCTGCAAGTTTAGCGGAAGTGAGCTATCCAAATCCACAACTCCAGTCTCCGTTTTGACAGTCCATCGCAGCTTTCCTTCGGGAATAACAGAAACTTTCCAGCGCTCCTGCCAGCTGCCGTGGGAAAGCACAAAGGCTTCCTGGCTCAAAGCATCGAGCTTTAGCCAAAAAGAAAGCGTTATGGCCTCACCGAAATTCAGACTGGCATCATTATCTACTTTGATAATATCTGAACCGGAAGCAAAGCGGTAGGCACCATCACTTTCTCCTCGTGGGTCTGGTACGGGTGTTACCCCCTGTGCTTCGGCATGGTATTCATTACCGGAGAAATCAAGCGTATTATTATTCAAGGAATAATAAGCCAATGGTGCCACATCACTGGCATCATCCGATTTAACAAGGATTTCCTGCTTGGCTACTACTGTACCAAAGTCATTGCTTACTTGGCAGGTAATGACAAAGAATCCATCTTCAGCAGGTGCCTGCCAGCTAAGCGTACTGTCCTGCTGACTTATAATAGTACCTCCCGAAACCTCCCATACGTAGGAAAGCGGTCCGCCTTCCGGATTTTCCGCGTCGCAGGTAATGTTGGCCTGCTGACCAGTATAGTACCAGTCCTTATCGACTATCAAACTATTGATCACTGGTGGCTTTGGAATGTAATCTACCACATTCATGAGCAGGCTATCGGCAGCAAAATCCTCTCCCTGGCTGACCATCAATTTTATTTTGTAAAGTCCTGTAGTTTCCGGTGCGGTCCAGGAGAAATTGCCTTCATCAGCATCAGTTTGCAAAATGTCATTCACAAACCATTGATAAGTAGTTGATTCTGTGGCATTGTCCAATGCACTGTAGATGATGGCTTCATCCCCAAAAGCAATGAGGGTATCGATAGTGGACAGCGATTTAATTTGCAGGCTGGCGGTAAAATCATAGCCATAATGATGGTCGGCAATGGCATCAGCAGCATACAGTTTGCCTTGCTCCTCCCGAAGTTCAGTACCATTGGGCACGGAAACTAATAGCATTACCTGACCTGCCTCAAGGGGCAAGGAAACATTGCCGCTGACATTAGTTTGTATGACGGTTTCTGAAATAGCGTCATAAAGGTCGATTGCTGAAGACCCTGCATCCATAATAGCGGCTTGCGCTGAATTATGCGGATTATAGACAAGCTTTGTTGGCAATGCATTTT
>JBGSXH010000184.1:0-20312 GCA_041751515.1 Cyclobacteriaceae bacterium
AGTCTGATGTTCAGATGAGTATCAAACGTCTGATGGATATTGGATGTTATCGTGGACTGCGCCATAGAAAAGGGTTACCAGTACGTGGTCAAAAGACGAAAAATAACGCCAGGACACGTAAGGGTAAACGTAAAACAGTTGCTAATAAGAAAAAAGCTACTAAGTAGAATATAGTATAGTTATGGCTCAGAAAAGAAAAGATAAAGCTAAAAAGCGAGTAGTTGCTGTTGAAGCTGTTGGGGAAGCGCATATCAAAGCTTCTTTCAATAACATAATTATCTCTATGACCAATGCATCAGGCCAGGTAATTTCCTGGGCTTCTGCTGGGAAGATGGGATTTAAAGGCTCTAAAAAGAATACGCCTTATGCTGCCCAAATGGCAGCCGCTAACTGCGCACAAGCAGCATACGACCTTGGCTTAAGGAAAGTCGAAGTTTTTGTTAAGGGTCCTGGTGCCGGACGTGAGTCCGCCATTCGTACCATCCAGAATACCGGAATTGAAGTAACAACTATTAAGGATGTTACTCCATTACCGCATAACGGATGCCGACCTCCGAAAAGAAGAAGAGTATAATTATATAAAATAGATATTTATAATAATGGCTAGATATACAGGTCCTAAAACCAAAATAGCTAGACGCTTTAACGAGCCTATTTTTGGGCCAAGCAAAGCACTAACAAAGAAGAGCTACCCTCCTGGCCAGCACGGCCGAAGCAGAAGACGTAAACAATCGGAATATGCTGTTCAGCTGATGGAAAAGCAAAAAGCAAAATATACCTACGGTGTATTGGAGCGTCAGTTTGCTAATTTATTTGAGAAAGCATCCCGAAAAACTGGTATCACTGGTGAGGTGTTATTGCAGTTATTGGAAGCTAGATTAGATAACACCGTTTTTCGTTTAGGCATCGCGCCTACTAGAAGAGGTGCAAGGCAACTGGTCGGACACAAGCACATCACGGTCAATGGTGAGTTGGTAAACATTCCTTCTTATACGTTGAAGCCTGGTGATGTGGTAGGTGTTCGTGAAAAGTCCAAATCTTTGCAAGCCATTACTGAAAGTTTAGCAGGTAGAGCTGGTAAGAAATTTTCCTGGTTAGAGTGGGATGGTAGTGAATTAGCTGGCAAGTTTGTCAATGCCCCTCAGAGAGATGAAATTCCTGAGAATATTCAGGAGCAGCTTATCGTCGAGCTTTACTCTAAATAATAGTTTTTTTACAGCATTAATTTAACAATATACATATGTCTATATTAGCATTTCAAATGCCCGAAAAGGTGGTGATGGAGAAAGCTGATGATTTTCATGGGCTCTTTACTTTCAAACCACTGGAGAAAGGATACGGGGTCACCATTGGTAATGCGTTGAGGAGAATCCTTCTTTCATCATTAGAAGGCTATGCAATCACCGGAATTAAGATCCCGAGTGTGCAACATGAGTTCTCGACCATCGAAGGTGTGGTTGAAGATGTGTCAGAAATCATCCTAAACCTTAAAACTGTACGTTTTAAAAAAGTGGCTGATGCTGTAGACAATAAAATTACTGTTCCTATTAAGAATAAAAAACAGTTGAAAGCCTCCGATATTGCTGGCCATACTGCTGCTTTTGAAATCTTAAATCCGGAAATGGTTATCATGAACCTGGATGAGTCGGTAGATACTGAATTAGAAATTACAGTAGAAAAAGGACGCGGTTACGTTCCTGCTGATGAAAATAGAGCTGGAGATCAGGTTTTCGGTTATATTCCGATTGATGCAATTTTTACACCCATAAAAAATGTAAAGTATAGTATTGAGAATACAAGGGTAGAGCAGAAGACTGACTACGAAAAATTGATTCTTGATATCGAGACTGACGGTTCCATTCATCCTGAAGTGGCCTTAAAAGGCGCTGCAAATATTCTTATTCAACATTTCATGCTTTTCTCAGATCAAACCATGATTCTGGAATCGTCTGAACCAGGTGAACCTGAGGCGGTTGATGAGGAGATGTTGCATATGCGTAAGTTATTGAAAACAAACCTTAATGACCTTGACCTATCTGTTAGAGCTTATAATTGTCTGAAAGCTGCCGACGTAAGATCATTAGGTGATTTAGTAAGGTTAGAGATTTCTGATATGATGAAATTCCGAAATTTCGGTAAGAAATCTTTAGCAGAATTAGAACAGCTGGTGGCAGAGAAAAACCTTACTTTCGGTATGGATTTAGCCAAGTATAAACTTGAAGAAGATTAATTAAAATGAGACACGGGAAGAAATTTAATCACTTATCGAGAACAGCACCTCATAGAAAGGCTATGCTCTCTAATATGGCTTCATCGTTAATTATAAGCAAAAGAATTAACACAACTGTAGCCAAAGCAAAAGCACTTCGGAAATTTGTGGAGCCTTTACTGACTAAAGCTAAAGACGATACAACACAGTCCCGAAGAACAGTGTTTTCTTATCTCCAAAACAAGGACAGTGTTAAAATCCTTTTTGGAGAAGTAGCAGAGAAGATTGCTAGCAGACCAGGTGGCTATACCAGGATAATCAAAACTGGTAGCAGATTAGGCGATAACGCTGAAATGTGTATGATGGAATTGGTTGATTTTAACGAGCTGCTATTGAAAGATAATGCTCCAGCGAAAACCAAAACCAGAAGAAGCCGTCGTGGTGGATCGACTAAAGCTAAAGCTGATGACTCATCAGAAACTAAGGTTGAAACTAAAGCCAAGGCAAAGGATACCAAAGCTGCTGACAAGCCTGCAAAAGAGAAAAAAGAAGATAAGAAAGACGATGAGAGCAACGACGAAAAAGCATAATGTCGCTACTTCAAAGTTTTTGAGAATATTTAAGGGATTGGACAGTAGTTCAATCCTTTTTTTTGGTTAAAATTTTATCTTTGTCTGAGAATTAACTTACTATGTTGATAAAATATAACACTAAACAAGCCGCAGTATTATTATTAGAGGATGGTACTGTTTTCAAAGGTGTCTCTGCCGGGAAACAGGGAACTAAAGGAGGTGAGATTTGCTTCAATACCGGAATGACAGGGTATCAGGAGATTTACACGGATCCCAGCTATTTTGGACAAATCATAGTCAATACGGCTTCTCACATTGGAAACTATGGAACGACTGATGAGGAGCAGGAGGCCGATGAGCCCACAATTAGTGGCCTGGTTGTGAAATCATTTTCACATGTACACAGCCGCTCAAATGCCACTGAAAGCTTGCAGGAATACCTTGAAAGGAACAATGTCGTGGCGATTGCTGATGTGGATACCCGAAGTCTCGTGAGGCATATTCGTGACAAAGGAGCAATGAACGGTATCATTTCTTCTGAAATACTAGATCCTGAAACATTAAAATTAGAACTGGATAAGATTCCTTCTATGAAGGGCCTTGAACTTTCCAGTCAAATGTCTGCGAAAGAGCCTTATTATGTTGGAGAAGAGTCAGCTCCTTTGAAGGTAGCTGTCCTTGACCTGGGTATTAAGAAAAGCATATTGAGAAATATGTCATCCAGAGGATGCTATTGTAAAGTTTTTCCTGCCAAAACAAGTTACGAAGAAATGAATGCCTGGCAGCCGGATGGGTATTTTATTTCCAACGGCCCGGGAGATCCTGGTGCCACCGGCTATGCAGTTGAGACTGTAAAGGCCATTTTGGCGGATAATAAACCTCTGTTTGGTATCTGTCTGGGTCATCAGATACTTGCGCTTGCCAATGGTATCAATACCTATAAATTACACCATGGCCATCGTGGGCTAAATCATCCAGTACTAAATTTAGAAACAGGAAGGGGAGAAATTACCTCTCAGAATCATGGTTTCGGGGCTTTGGCTGAAGAGATTTTGAAATCTGATAAGGTAGAAGCAACCCACCAAAATTTAAACGACAATACCATTGAAGGAATAAAAGTTATTGGTAAACGTGCATTTTCGGTACAATATCATCCGGAAGCCTCTCCGGGGCCACATGATTCGCGCTATTTGTTCGATAATTTTATATCTTTAATGAATAACCAATAACCATTAATTTTTATGAGTTTAATTGAAAATATTCATGCCCGTCAAATTCTTGATTCCAGGGGCAATCCTACCGTTGAGGTAGAAGTGACCACCACATCCGGCATTATGGGTAGAGCAGCTGTTCCATCCGGCGCATCTACTGGTAAGCATGAAGCAGTAGAGCTAAGAGATAACGACGAAACTATGTTCTTAGGTAAGGGAGTAACCCAGGCTGTAGAGAATGTTAAAACCATAATTGCTGAAGAACTTCTTGGATTCTCGGTATTTGAGCAAAACCTGATCGACAAAATAATGATCGAGAAGGACGGTACACCAAATAAAGCCAAATTAGGTGCGAACGCGATGTTGGGCGTTTCTCTTGCTGTGGCGAAAGCAGCAGCCCAGGAGGCAGGTCAGCCGCTCTATCGCTATATAGGCGGTGTAAGTGCTAATACTTTGCCTGTACCTATGATGAATATCCTCAACGGAGGTAGCCATGCAGACAATGCCATAGATTTTCAGGAATTCATGATCATGCCGGTAAAGGCAGATAATTTCAGCCATGCACTGCGCATGGGTACTGAAGTGTTTCATAACCTTAAGAAAGTATTGAGCAGTAAAGGGCTTTCTACCAATGTTGGCGATGAAGGTGGTTTTGCGCCTAATATTCGTTCCAACACAGAAGCAATTGAAGTGGTATTGACTGCAATTGAAAAAGCAGGTTACAAGCCAGGTGAAGACATCTTCATCGCGATGGATGCAGCTAGCTCAGAGTTCTATAATGCAGAAGAAAAAGTGTATCATTTCAAAAAATCTTCAGGCGAAAAGCTGAGTTCTGCTGAAATGGCAGCCTACTGGAAAACCTGGGTCGATAAATACCCGATCATGTCTATTGAAGATGGTATGGATGAAGACGATTGGGATGGCTGGAAAGAACATACTCGTCTCATTGGCGATAAGGTACAGTTGGTTGGAGATGACCTATTTGTAACCAACGTGAAAAGGCTTCAGAGAGGCATTGATGAAAATATTGCTAACTCAATCCTGATCAAAGTGAATCAGATTGGTACTTTGACTGAGACAATTAGTACGGTGAACCTCGCTAAGCAAAATAGCTACAAAAACGTAATGTCGCATCGCTCCGGCGAAACGGAAGACAGTACCATTGCTGATCTTGCAGTAGCATTGAACACAGGTCAAATAAAAACAGGATCCGCTTCTCGTTCAGACCGAATGGCGAAATACAATCAGTTGTTAAGAATTGAGGAAGATCTTGCAGAAACAGGCATATTCCCTGGCTTGAACTTTTAATTGGATATCAATTAAATAAATAAAGCCTTAACAATTGTTGAGGCTTTTTTATTTTAATGACAATGTTTATCTTAATATTGGCGTTTACAGCACAATTACCCTTAGGTGAAAATTAGAGAAAATGGAATTCCTCAATAAAATACCCGCATTTGTTAAAAGTTTCTACTTTGTCTTTAGTGTATCATTTTTGATCTGGATGCTTTTCATTGACTCTAATGATTTCCTTACGCAGTATCAGTTAAGGTCAAAGAGAAAAGCCCTGGAAAATGAGAAGGCCTATTATGAGACCATGATAGAAGAGGTAAAAAAAGACCGCGAAGAGCTTATGAGTAATAAGGATTTGTTGGAAAAATTTGCCCGTGAGAAGTATCTGATGAGGAAGCCTACTGAAGATTTGTTTGTAATTGTTGAGAAATGATATTTGCATGAAGAACTTCCTATTGTCCTGCCTCTTTACAAGTATTTTTATTCTACCAGCTTTCTCTCAAGTGGAATACTTTGATAGCCCTAAAGAGGAACGTTTTATGGATAGAGTGTATTTTGGAGGGAACTTCAGTGCACAATTCGGTAATATCACGTTTGTGGATATCAGTCCACTAGCGGGCTATATGGTCAACAATCGTTTTTCTACAGGTGTTGGTGTTACCTATCAATACCTCAATTATAGTTTTCTGAATGCATCTGCTCATACCTATGGAGGGAGGGTGTTTTCACGATATAACATTACTCAACAGTTTTTTGTCTACGGAGAGTTTGAAAACCTAAACATAGCCAGGTTAAGACAGAGCCCGACAACGAATGAAGTGGTAAGGACGAGGGAGTGGATTCCCGGTTTACCTCTTGGTGCGGGTTATTTCCAGCCTTTTGGAGGTAGGGGAGGACTGAGTGTGATGGCTCTGTATAATGTCTTATATGAGTCCAATAATCCCATTTACCCAAGCCCCTGGATCTTCAGAGTGGGCTTTGTCCTTTAAATTATATTCCCTGCAGGTTAAACTTCTCTGCTAATGTATTTAAATCGGCTATGACGGAAGGCAAAAGCTGAATACCATTTTGCATTCTTTCTTCTTCTAGAATTCGCTCAGGATCGCCAGGTATTACCACATTAGGTTTTCCATTAATATTTTTAGCATTTCTGAATGTCGTAATCCAATGATCCATATGGTTTTTGAAGTCGTCGGCGGGTCTGAATGCATCTATGCGCATCGCTCCAAAGAAATGCCCAATGCCTTTACCCACCGGATCAGCAGCAAGTGGCAAAAAGCTTACAAATGGAGGTACCCACGGACCATAATTTGCCCCCGAGAGCACAGCAGAAAAGATATCGACGGTAGCGCCTAAAATAAAGCCCTTATGGCTACCATGCTCACGACTTCCTCCCAATGGTAAAAGTGCTCCTCCTTCTTTCACGGCATTGACATTGACAGTGGCTTTCCCCTTGTTATCCTGGACCCAGCCAGTAGGCGCTTCTTTATTTTGCCGTTGTAATATCTCCAATTTTCCATTGGCTGCTGTAGTAGTAGCAAAATCTGCAACAAATGGAGGTTGCTGCCCTGCAGGTACAGCAATTGCGATAGGGTTGGTGCCTAAAAGTCTTTCCAAGCTAAAAGTTGGTGCTACTAAGGGACTAGCGTTAGTCATAGCAATGCCAATCATGTCCTCTTCGAGCGCCATCATGGCATGGTAGCCTGCAATGCCAAAGTGGTTAGAATTGTTGACAGCTACCCAGCCAGTCCCTGCCATTTTTGCTTTATCAATAGCTTTTCTCATTGCTACCGGACCAGCTACCAGTCCGAGGGCGGCATCAGCGTCCAAGACCGCCGTAGAGGGTGTTTCATGGGTGAAAGCCAGGTCAGGTGCGGTATTTACCCTTCCAGCCTCCCAAAGTCGTACATAACCTGATAGGCGCGCTACACCGTGGGAATCCACACCGCGGAAGTCCGCAGATAGTAATACCGCAGTTGCCTGAGTGGCATCGGTTTCTGAGCAACCCATGGCTTTGAATACTGCATGTGCTAAAGTAAATAGCTGTTTGTATGAATGCATCATATGTTCTTTTGATACTATAGCAATACTGGTATACCCTTGCTACCTACTGCTTGCGAATATCTTCCTGTAATTCGTGAATTATACTGTAAAGTACGCCTTCCTTCAATGCGTAGGACGAAATACGAAGCCGTTCCAACGGTATTGCTGCTAAAACTACATGAATGAGACAGCAGGCCACAACAATCATTTCCACCCGCATTTCTAACATTCCTTCAATTTGTAACCGCTCCAGTTTATTTTTGCTGATTATGTCATCATAAATAGCCATAAAGGCTGGAATAGGTAGTGTTTCATCTAGAATAGGGGTTTCCCTGCCTGTATCAAGTTTATATATCTCCAACAGAGTATCGAATGTCCCGCTTGAGCCGATAAGCGATTTTGGTTGATAGGTGTTACAGGCTTCGAAGAGCGGTGATAATTGCTCTGAAAGAAATGCTTCAAGCGCATCAATTTCCGCTCTTTCAATAGGGTCATGCTGATGAAACCTATCAAGTAGCCGCTGTGCTCCAATTTCGAATGAATACTTCCAAAAAATCTCTTCCTGATTGCCAATAATAAACTCAACACTGCCACCACCTATATCCATTATAACGGAGGGTTCCTGGCCAAGCTTAAGGGCATTCTTCACCCCATAATAGATGAACTGGGCTTCTTCCTCCCCTGAAATAATACGAATAGCTATACCAGTCGCTTTCTCAATTTTGTCGGCCAGCGCTTTTCCGTTTTTTGCGTTGCGTATAGCCGAAGTAGCTGTAGCATACACCTGCGTCACAAGAAATTCATCCACCAATACTTTAAAATCAACCAGTGTTTTCAAAGCCCTCTCAAGAGCATCTGGTGTAATCAGCCCGTGGCTTATCCCCCCTTTTCCAATACGTACTGCTACCCTTTCTCTGTGAATGGTCACAAAACCATTATCATTTACATCTGCTATTAGCAAATGAAATGTATTGGTACCCATGTCTATAATTGCAATTCGGGAAGTGTTCATTGACAAAATTTTGCGAAATATACAATATTTCATTTATCAAGCCAGCATGGCTTAATGCAAAATGAAGCATTCAACCAGATTGCGATCGATTGCATGCGCTTATATTTCTCTAGCTTTAAATTTATTTTTAAACATGCTTCGGCTATATTTGAATAACCAAAATTTCGCTTGATGGAACAAAAAGATAAAAAACCTATATATACGCTGCCCACCAATAAAGAGAAGTATGCCCTTTTAGACCAGAAAAACCAGGAGGCTTTGCTTGGTGGAGGGGAAGAGCGCATTGCAGCGCAACATAAGAAGGGTAAGCTTACTGCCAGAGAAAGGGTGCATCTGCTTATGGATGAAGGCTCTTTTGAGGAAACCGGTAAGTTTGTGATGCATCGTGCTAAAGACTTTGGACTGGATAAACAGCATTTTCCAGGAGATGGTGTAATAACAGGTTTTGGTACCATTGCAGGCAGATTGGTATATGTTTTTTCGCAGGATTTCACTGTATTCGGAGGCTCGCTTTCAGAAACCCATGCTGAGAAAATTGTTAAAATTATGGAGCTGGCGATGAAGAATGGCGCTCCTGTTATTGGCTTAAATGATAGCGGAGGTGCAAGAATTCAGGAGGGTGTAGTTTCATTAGGAGGTTATGCTGATATCTTCTATAGAAATACCCTGGCATCGGGGGTAGTGCCTCAAATATCGGCCATTATGGGACCATGCGCTGGTGGTGCTGTTTATTCGCCTGCCATCACTGATTTTATCATGATGGTAGAAAACACTTCCTACATGTTTGTTACCGGACCTAATGTCGTCAAGACTGTAACGCAGGAAGATGTTACCGCCGAAGAATTGGGTGGTGCCAGTGCCCACAGCACAAAATCGGGTGTCACTCACTTTTCCTGTGCTAATGAAGTGGAATGTCTCAATAATATCAAAAAATTATTGAGCTATATGCCGCAAAATTGTGAAGAAATTGCCCCAAAGATAGCCTACGAAAGCAGTGATGATGAAATAAGGCCTGAGCTGAATGATATCATTCCAGACAATCCTAATCAACCCTACGATATGCGTGAGGTAATTGAAGGCATTGTCGACGGGGACTCATTCATGGAAGTCCATAAAAATTTTGCCGAGAACATAGTGGTAGGCTTTGCTCGTTTGGCAGGACGTAGTATTGGTGTTGTTGGTAATCAACCCGCCAGTATGGCCGGTGTGCTGGATATCGACTCAAGCACCAAAGCTGCGCGCTTTGTGCGTTTTTGTGATGCATTTAACATTCCCTTACTGGTAATGGAAGATGTACCAGGCTTTTTGCCGGGAACACATCAGGAGTGGAATGCCATTATTACCAATGGCGCCAAGTTATTGTACGCCTTTAGCGAAGCCACAGTGCCCAGAATTACCGTCATTACCAGAAAAGCTTACGGCGGGGCATATGATGTCATGAATAGTAAGCATATAGGCGCAGACCTCAATTTTGCCTGGCCAACAGCAGAAATTGCGGTGATGGGGGCCAAAGGGGCTGCAGAGATTATATTTAGAAAAGAAATACAAGCTGCCGATAATCCTGAACAAAAGCTGCAGGAAAAAGTAGATGAGTATACACAAAAGTTTGCCAATCCATACCGCGCAGCGCATCGTGGTTATATAGATGAGGTAATTATGCCCTCAGAAACAAGAAAGAAATTGATATCTGGGTTTAAGATGCTGGAAAACAAGGTTGATAAGCTGCCAAAGAAGAAACATGGCAATATTCCATTGTAAAGAATTGGTAAAAATCAATTAAGGAAATTTTAAAAAGTAATAGAATATAATAATATGTCAGATAAATCATTCGATTTTTTATCGAAATACATTAACAATGCTTCTCCTACTGGTTTTGAAAGTAGTGGTCAGAAATTGTGGCTGGAGTACGTCAAACCTTTTGCAGATAGCACCTTTACGGATACATATGGCACGGCGGTGGCGGTACTGAATCCCGAGGCCAAGTACAAAGTGGTCATAGAAGCGCATGCTGATGAAATTTCCTGGTTTGTAAATTATATTACAGATGATGGCTTCATTTACGTAAACAGAAATGGAGGGTCAGACCATCAGATCGCGCCTTCTAAACGCGTGAACATTCATACAGCAAAGGGTATTGTAAAGGGCGTGTTCGGCTGGCCAGCCATTCATGTCAGGTCAAAGACCAAGGACAGTTCCCCAACCATGAAAAACATATTTCTCGATGTAGGATGTGGCAGCAAGGACGAAGTAGAAAAGTTGGGTATACATGTGGGCAGCGTTGTGACTTTTGATGATGAATTTTTTGTACTGAACAATCAATTTTATGTGGGCCGGGCATTGGACAATAGAATCGGCGGTTACATGATAGCAGAAGTATTGCGAAGGTTGTCAGAGAAGAAGGTAAAGCTGCCATTTGGCTTGTATGTGGTCAATGCGGTGCAGGAAGAAGTAGGACTGCATGGCGCGCAGATGATAGCGCACAAAATCAAACCAGATGTCGCCATTATCACTGACGTCTGCCATGATACCAGTTCGCCGATGTATGATAAAATAACCAGTGGCGATCAGAAAGCCGGAAAAGGGCCCGTACTCACTTACGGCCCTGCAGTGCAGAACAATTTGCTTAACATGATTATTGAAGTCGCACAGAAAAAGGAAATAACTTTCCAACGTGCGGCAGCCAGTAGGGCTACAGGAACAGATACTGATGCCTTTGCTTACTCTAATGAAGGAGTAGCTTCAGCCTTAGTATCATTGCCATTAAAATATATGCATACTACTGTAGAGAGTGTGCATAAGGACGACGTGAATCAGGTGATTAACTTAATATATGAGTTCCTGCTTCAGTTGGATTCAGACCATGACTTCAGTTATTTTAAATAAAATAAAGCCCCGAAAGGGGTTTTTTTATGATGTTGCAATACACGGATCAAATTGGCAGAGAAATTCAGCTTTCGGCAACTCCCCAGCGGATCGTGTCGCTTGTGCCATCCATGACAGAGCTGCTATTTGACCTTGGGCTTGGAGATCGCATTGTAGGTACGACACATTTTTGTGCCCATCCTGAGGAAGCGGGTACCAAAGCGAAAATAGGAGGAACCAAAAATGTCAAGTCAGACCGGCTGCGTGCTTTACAGCCTGACTTTATCGTTGCTGCAAAAGAAGAAAATGAGCGCGACCAGATAGAGGCACTAGCCATTGATTTTCCCGTTTTTGTCAGTGATATTGCCAATTTACAGGATGCATACGATGCTATTCTTAAAATTGGTATGATAACTAGTTGCAAGAGCAAATCACAGGCATTAGTTGGAACGATTAAACAAAGGTTTAGCCAGTTGCCAAAACCACAACAGCTTCGGAGAGCCTTGTATTTTATCTGGCGTAAGCCTTATATGGTGGCAGGAAATGACACTTTTATAACACAAATGATGGCAGCTGCAGGATTTGAAAATATGGTGGACACTCCGCGATATCCGGAACTGGACGCCGCAGCTATACAGTCTCTGGACCCGGAATATATCCTTTTGTCATCAGAACCTTTTCCCTTCAAAGAAAAACACATTACCGAAATGCATACAATTGCTCCCCACGCTCAAATCTCCATTGTTGATGGTGAGATGTTTAGCTGGTATGGGAGCAGGTTATTGCATGCTCCTGCATATTTTAAGCAGTTGTTACTTTAATACCCAATGACTTGATGTGTTCCCAAAACTCAGGATAAGATTTGTTGACGACTGTTCTATCATCAAACGCGACAGACATTTTCATGCATAGAGGAGCAAAGGCCATGGCCATGCGGTGGTCATGATAGGTTTTGAAAAAGATGGTGTCAGTAGGAAGCTGTTGACTCGGTACTAGCTCCCACTGCTCTCCCTTTTCGATAAGGTCGGCACCAATTTTAGCCAACTGCTCCTGAAGCGCTAACACCCTGTCCGTTTCTTTTATTTTCAAGCTTTCCAGACCGGTGAAGGTGCCTGATATACCCTTTGCGGCACAGCAAACCGCGACAGTCTGCGCCAGATCAGGGCAATTGGAAAAGTCTATCGAAACATGCTTTGCCGGATTTGTTTTTGAAAGCAACCAGGTATCATGTTCATATTTCGATGCTACCCCAAGTTTTTTCATGATATCGACTATCTCAATATCGCCCTGAAGGGAGGTTTTTTTTAATCCTTTGATGGAAAGTTTACTTCCTTCGGAAGCTAATGCCACCATGCTGAACCAATAACTGGCACCCGACCAGTCTCCTTCAATACTAAATTGATTAGGTTGATAGGGCTGAGAAGTTATGCGTATCTCCTGATATTCAAATGCCACCTCAGCACCGAAGTGGGCCATCAACTTTAGTGTCATATTGATATAAGGTCTGCTCCCAACCTTGCCCCTGAGTTTGATTATGAGTCCTTCAGGTAACGACGGGGCCAGCAACATCAGCGCAGTAATGTACTGGCTGCTTACCGACGCATCGATGCTTACTGCTTTGCTTTGCTGTGCTTTGAAGCCTCGCATCGCAATCGGCGGATATCCTTCTTGTTCCAGGTAATCAATCTTTGCACCTATAGTCCTCAATGCATCTACTAAAATGCCAATAGGCCTTTCATGCATTCTGGCAGTGCCACAGATTTTCTTCTGCTGACCTGTTAATGCGATATATGCTGTTAAAAAGCGCATCGTAGTGCCTGCATCCAACACATCCAATGTTTCATCTTCACTTTCCAATAAACGCATCAAGGTTGCTGTGTCTCGTGCAGATGCTATGTTGTCTAATACAATGTCACCTTTGCACAAAGCCCTAATGATTAATGCTCTGTTACATTCGCTTTTAGACCCTGGTAATTGAATCGTAGCATTAATGGATTGTTGATAGGCTTGAAGCTGTATTTCTTGCTTATGCATATTTTCACAAAATTTTTATTCGTAATGAACTTATAAAGTATGGTTAGAGCAAATAATTTGGTAGTTTTGCCTATAATGTATTGTTTTCTTGTTTTTAACTAAACAATACGGCCTTGAATAAGGTATATTCTTATAAGCCTAAAATTTTTTACTAAAACTATTGATAAAAATGGATAATTCTGAAAAATCATTTGTTGCTTTTCTTGTAGGTGCCGCTGCTGGTGCTATCGCTGGCTTATTAATCGCTCCCGAAAGTGGTGATAATACCCGTAAAAAACTGAATAAGCAAGCAGATAAATTAATGCACGAACTTGAAGACTCTTTCGAGGCTAACTCAAAGAAGTTGAAAGATTTCACTGATTCAGCTTTAAAAGAAGTTGAAAAGTACGGTGCTCAGGCAAAAGATATGGCTAAGAAATAAGGTATAGAAAAGCATATAGCGCTGTTACAGGCTGCTATATGCTTTCAATGCTTTATTAACCTTTTCAGCTGAAATCTCAATATCATATTGGCAGTTGCCTATTGCTGTTGGCAGCACCATATTTATTTTCCCTCCTTTATTTTTTTTGTCTTGCACAGTCAATGCTGTAATTGCGGAAATATCAGATTCCGAAAGCAGTATCTTGTTAAAAACAGCATTCATTCCGTCCACGATCTTGTTGTGACTCCCTTTGTCTAATAAACCGGCATTCATTGAAATTCCAGCGGCCAGTATAATGCCTGCGGCGACAGCTTCACCATGAAGCACAATTTTATTATCCATAAAGTGGCTTTCGATAGCATGTCCTATGGTATGTCCTAAATTGAGAAGCTTTCGGGGCCCTTTTTCAGTGGGATCTTGTAAAACGATTGCCTGTTTTATGCCTATAGAGGTGGCTACAAGGGTATCGCTCTCCTGCAAAACGGTTGCTGCAGCCCAGCTTTTTAAGCTCTTTGCAAAATAGTTGTCATCAGCTATAATACCATGCTTCAAAACCTCAGCGAAACCAGACCTTAACTCTGCTGTTGGCAATGTTTTTAGGAAATCCTGAGCAATAATGACAGCATTAGGTTCTTTAAAAATGCCAATATGGTTCTTAAAATGCTGGAAATTGATGCCTAGCTTTCCCCCAATGCTGGCATCAACCTGCGCGAGCAATGTCGTGGGAAGGTTGACGAAGGCAATACCACGTTTATAGGTGCTTGCTGCAAAACCACCCATATCGCCAATAAGCCCTCCGCCAAGATTGATCAATAAATCATGCCTGTCAAAGTGCGAAACGGTCAACTTTTCCCAAATGAGTCTACAGCTTTCAATGCTTTTATGTTGTTCACCAGGTGGGATGACTATCATAACAGCATCCTCCACAACCGATTCCACAAGAGGAAGGCAATGTTGTGCTGTATTATCATCCATAAGGACAGCTATTCGGCCCGGGTTGATGCTTTGAATTACCGACTGTAGCGTTGTCTGAATATTTTTCGTTAAATGTAAATAGCTGGGGAGCATATTAAGATGAGAAGTGTTATGAGAAATAAATGGATGAAGGTAATTAAAACATTTTTACTGTTAAAATGTATGTAGAAAACAACTCGCTGTATTCAAGGCAGTTTAATCACCCATTTTTTACGTTGGAAATATAAATATTTCAGCATATTTAGCCAAGTTCATCTTTTTTTTATCTTTGCGGCCAGTTAACTAGATCTTATGAATATTGATAATACTGTTGCTTTTGAGGACACTGCGGTAGCTTTTGCTGCAAAGTCAGACAAAGCACTAAAGAAGAAGTACTTAATATTTGCCAGTATGAATAGTAACTGGCTGGTAAAGACGGGTACTTCTATGATGAAGACCGCTTTGAAATTGCGCCTGCCTGTCACCGGCATTATCAAGCACACCATTTTTGAGCAATTTTGTGGGGGAGAGACAATTGCGGATAGTGAAGATACCATTAAGCAACTGGCCCAATTCAATATCAAAACGATACTTGACTATTCAGTCGAAGGAGAGGGCACTGAGAAAAGTTATGAGCATACCTGCGCTGAAGTCCTGCGGACTATTGAGCGAGCTAAAGGTAGCGCAGATATTCCTTTCAGTGTCTTCAAAGTTACGGGCATAGGTAGCACTGAAGTCATGGAAAAAGTACAACTGCAAAAAGATTCGCTTTCCGATAAAGATATTGCTGCATTTCAGAAAATTAGAGAGCGAGTGGACAAGATTTGCAAAAGCGCGCACGACAATGATGTCAGTATTTTTATTGATGGCGAAGAAAGCTGGATTCAGGACACCATTGATATGCTCACTTATGAGATGATGGAAAAGTACAACAAAGACAAGGCCATCGTTTATAATACTTATCAAATGTACCGGAAGGATATGCTGTTGAAGCTTAAAACAGCGTTCCAGCATGCAACCGCTAAACAGTATCAATTAGGTGCTAAACTCGTGCGTGGTGCTTATATGGAAAAAGAACGTGCCAGAGCCAAAGAATTTGGTTATCCGGATCCTATCCAGATTAACAAGGCAGCCAGTGATGAAGATTATAACCGGGCTTTGTTGTTCTGTATGAATAACAAACAACGCATAGCGCTCTGCTCAGGCTCTCACAACGAGTACAGCAATTATTACCTGACCGTTTTGATGGACAAGCATGGTCTGAAAAGGGATGACGAACGGGTCTATTTTGCCCAGTTGTATGGTATGAGTGACAACATTTCCTTTACCCTTGCCAAAGCTGGCTATAACGTGGTCAAGTATGTGCCTTATGGGCCGGTTGCCGCAGTGATGCCCTATCTGTTCCGCAGGGCGGATGAAAACACTTCAATCGCTGGGCAAAGTGGCCGGGAATTTAATCTGATTCAAAAAGAAATTGACCGAAGAAGGAAGCTAAAAAGAGCTTCCTAATCGACGATAAAAGGAACCACAACGCGAAGCTGAATATTCCTTCCCATTTGATTGATGCCGAAAGGCCGGGTAATCGCCAGGTGATCAAGATATGTTGTATTCGACAGGTTGTTGCCTGTAACTTGTAAGTCTATCTTTTGATTCCTGATACTTAAATGACTTCCAACGCCTGCAGATATCAGAAAATAGGAAGGAGTAATAAGTTCATCTGGCGATATGTCGCCCTGTCTTTCTGTATAGTTTAGGTTGATATGAAAGCGAGGTTGCTTGAATATACTGCTATTGCCAGTGATTGGTGAAGCAACTAGCCCCAATTTTGTACTGTTTGCTGGAATTAAAGGCAATGCGGTATTGTCGTCAGCCATTTGGTTAGCATACACCATTTCATAACTACTGTTGAGTTTTAGCCATGGTAGCGATGGAAGTGCATAACTGACAGAGACTTCCATACCTCTTAGTAATGCATCAGATTGGAGGAACCGCCAAACAGTCAGCTCATTCATTTGCTCGTTGGTAGGGCTAAAGAAGATGTAGTTCTGTACTGCATTGACAAATCCAGCGACCTCCGCCTGGAAGTTTCCTTTAGTCCATCTGGCACTCAAATCTAACTCAACGTTTTGCTCCCGTTCAAAGTCGGCATTGCCAATTTCAAACCGATTGGTGCCAGGGTGCGGACCATTAGAGTACAATTCTGCCAGGTCTGGGGCTCTGAAACCCGTAGCCACGTTGGCACGGAAATGCCATGGAGTCGCTGGTTGATATGTACCCCCTAATGCACCAGTGAATCCGCTAAATGTATGCGTATGAGATCGCTCCGCTGGTTGGCCAGGGAGCTCATAACCGTATTCCAGAAACTTAGCATCGTTCGCCAAGGCATTTACCTGTCGCATGTCATAGCGTGCGCCCACCTGTATGCTACCTTGCTGCCACTGCTGGCTGCTGGTAAAATAAAAGCCACCATCAATGATATTCGCATCTGGAATTAATATTTCTTCCGCCTCAGGTTTGTTGATATTGCTCAGAAGAAACCCCTGGAAGCCCATAATGTATTCCCGGTCACCGGAACCTGAAAACTGATATTGCGCATCCCACGTGATATTGTGCTGCAGTAATCCAAGATCAATTTCGTTGAATGCATCTTCTATTTCATTTCTATCATGGAAGTGGTAGGCAAGATTAAGTTGAACTGCGGCATCGTCCAGGAAATACTTATTTTCCCAACTTAAGAAATGATCTTTTACATCCTGAAAGGGCAGTTGCATACTGCGGTCATTTCTAGTGGTAGCCAGGGATTCGGTGGATTCCGTATCTTCAATGATGCCAATGTTTTGTTGATGGTAGGTATAATGTAGCTGACTCTGCAGCTTGCTTTTATTGAGTCCTATACTACTTTTTATGGTATTGGTGTTGAAGCGTGAATTGCCGATTGTGGTGCCGCTGCCATCAATATAGTCAGCATGATTCTCCTGGCCGACCCTTAGACGGTAAAAAAGCCCATTGTCAAAACCTTGCTTAATACCGAAAATAGTGCGATGTCCCAAAGTATTGGAGTTGCCGCTCAATTCAATATCTCCTTCGAGACTTCCCGGGCGGGCTGGGCTTTCTTCGAGCAGGCGTACTACGCCACCTACTGCCCCGGAGCCATAAATTAATGAAGCAGGTCCTTTTATCACTTCCACTGCATTAATGCCAATATCATTCAAGCCTAAGCCATGGTCTGCGCCCCACTGATGGTTTTCAAAGCGACTACCTTGCAAAACCGTCAATACCCGTGAGAATGATAAACCACGTATCACAGGCTTTCCTATCCCAGGGCCAAAGCCTATCTGATTGATGCCTGGCTGTATGCTCAGGCCTTCCATCATATTAATAGCGCCCGTTTGCTGAAGGGTTTTTCTGGTGATTTTATCAATCTTAATAGGGCTATAGGTTTGCGACCAGATATGCCCTCCGGAAATGACTACCTCCTCAGTTGTATGCACAGTAGGTTTAAGTACAATCGTAGATTGTCGCTGCAGTGCATCATAGCTGACAATATAACTTTCATAACCTAATGAAGATATTTGAATGAGTGTACTCATATCGGGCGTGTTAATACTCAGACTAAAATTTCCATGCTTATCGGTAAAAGCTCCCGTATTAGTTCTGGGAATGAATATATGCACGCCTTCTATTGGATTACTGTTTTCGCTATCTACTATCTTCCCGTTGATTTGACCATAAACGTGGCTCAACGAAAGCGCTATTAAGGAAATCATAAAAAATAGTTTCATTATTCTTCAAAAATTTATTTGATAAGACAAATATAAATAAATGTTTTATCAAAATACAAATTTAGGCAAGGCTAAATTTGATAATTTATTATTTCTTATCAATGGGTAATTTTCCTTTGTTAATACTTCTAATTATTTTTGTGCAAACTTTATTAGAAACATGCATTTAAGCGAACAGGAAATATTCAGAAGAGAAGAGCGGCTAGCACTTATAAATATGGGCATCGACCCATATCCATCTGCAACATTTGAAGTAAATGTCTCTGCTAAAGACATTCATCAGAATTACGAAAAGCGCAAGACGGATTATAAAAGTATAAGCATTGCAGGCAGGCTAATGCGTAAGCGCATTATGGGTTCTGCTTCTTTTGCTGAAATACAAGACAGCACCGGAACCATACAGATTTATATTCGCAGGGACGATATTTGTCCTGAAGATGATAAATCTCTTTACAACACTGTGTTTAAAAAGCATCTTGGCATTGGCGATATAATTGGTATCACCGGTTATGTTTTCACAACTCAGGTAGGGGAGATTTCCATCCATGTTACCAGTCTAAAAGTATTGACTAAGGCCTTAAAGCCGCTTCCGGTGGTCAAAGAGGTGGAGGAAGAAGACGGGACGATTAAACGTTACGATGCTTTTTCAGATCCTGAAACACGCTACCGACAGCGTTATGTTGATTTAATTGTCAACCCTGAGGTGCGTGAGACTTTCCGTCAAAGAACGCAGCTTACGAATTCCATTCGACAATATTTAAATAATAAAGGATATCTGGAAGTAGAAACTCCTATTTTACAGCCACTGTACGGTGGTGCAGCAGCCCGGCCGTTCACTACCCACCACAATACGCTGGACATGACTTTATACCTGCGCATTGCCAATGAGCTTTATCTAAAAAGGCTTATTGTCGGTGGCTTTGATGGTGTCTATGAGTTTGCGAAAGATTTTAGAAATGAGGGAATGTCCCGCTTCCATAATCCTGAGTTCACCCAGGTAGAGCTTTATGTGGCCTACAAAGATTATAACTGGATGATGGACCTCGTGGAGGAAATGGTTGAAAAAGTTGCGCTGGACATTCATGGTACTACACAAGTAAAAGTGGGGCAAAACACGATTAATTTCCAGCGACCCTGGAAGCGTTACACCATGTTCGAAGCCATTGAACATTTCACCGGTGTGGATATTTCTGAAATGGACGAAAAGGCACTGCGCGAAACGGCCAAGAGGCTGCACGTTCCTATTGACGATTCTATGGGAAAGGGTAAATTGATTGATGAGATTTTCGGTGAAAAGTGCGAAGCGCAACTCATTCAGCCGACTTTCATTACCGATTATCCGGTAGAAATGTCGCCACTGGCTAAAAAGCATCGTGAGAAAGAAGGCTTGGTAGAGCGTTTCGAAGCAATATGCAACGGAAAAGAAATCTGTAATAGTTTCTCAGAATTGAACGATCCTGTAGACCAGCGTAAGCGTTTTGAAGAGCAATTAGAGCTGGGTAAAAGGGGAGACGACGAAGCCATGATGCTGGATGAAGACTTTCTTAGGGCATTGGAATATGGCATGCCACCAACCGCAGGTTTAGGTATCGGTATCGACAGGCTTTCGATGATTATGACCAATTCCAATTCTATTCAGGATGTCCTTTTCTTCCCGCAAATGAAGCCGGAGAAAAAGATTCAGTTTGCATCCGAGCAGGATTATATTGATCAGGGGGTACAACAGGAACTCATTCCCATTCTACAAAAATTAGGTATCAATACAATTGAGCAGTTGAAAAATAGTGTCGCCAACAAACTTTTCAATGATGTTTGTGGAATGCGAAAGAAGATGAAGTTAAATGATGTGAAAAATCCGACACTGGAAGATGTGGAAGGATGGGTGCAGGAAGAGTAATATTAGCAAATGCCTGAAAAAG
>JBGSXH010000185.1:0-5272 GCA_041751515.1 Cyclobacteriaceae bacterium
TTATCACTGATGAAGATAAAACCGTGGTATTGGGAATATAAAGCAAGTCTTCGTCTTCATTAACCAAATGCAGATTAAGCCAGGTAATATCTACAATTTGCCCCCTTTGCTCACCAATTTGAATATAATCGTTCAGCGACAGCTGGTTGGAAAACATCAGTATTAGGCCATTGATCATATTACTGATATAGTCTTTAGACAGCAAAGCGACGGCTGCTGCAACGATACTGATGGACGTGAAAAACTCTTTAATATTAACACCCAGGATCGGAAAGAGCATTAGTACAAAGGCGATAACGGATAGAAAAGAGGTGATTCTATTAATTCCCAGAATAAAATTATCCTGAAATTCCGAAGACTCATGGTGCTTTCGGATGTACCATCCCACAATGATCATTCTGCTCAACGATAAGATGAGGTGGATGGTGATGTACAATAAGACTGCGCCTACAATACGCGAGCCCATGTCAAACCGATTGTAGTACTCAGGATACTCTGTCTGGATGAAAAGTAAACCTATAAAAAGGACTAGTTTCAATGCGAAAACTATTTTCTTTTTGTGTTCACGTTTTTTATGATTTGGTTGAGCGGTTTTGTCTTTCATGTGTGTTTAATAGTTTTTAATTGCCACAAGGAAAATCTTAAAGGCAAAGCAGCCATGTTACCGATGATTTTTATATCCATCTCTCGGTTCCTGTTTTGCCTACATCATACAGATTTCATGCATTGCGCAGTAAGAAGGGTAATATAAGTTTAAAGTCAATCCTCTATATTGCAATCCTAAAGTCTTTGAAAAGATCTTTCGGGCAAAATTAAGTGAAAAGAACGGAATTTATAGATTGATTGTATAATTTCCATTTCTACACTATCTTTGCAACTATATTGCAACAGGTATATGTTGCATCAGAAAAGCATTATCTGTGAAATCATCAGCTTATCTTCTTACTATATTTTTTGTTCTCATGTGGTGTTGCTGCTTTACTATTGCAGCCCAGGATTTCTCCAGACTGGAAGGCACCATTGTCGATGAAACAGGCGAACCGCTCATTGGTGCGACCATATTGGTCCACGAGCTTAATAAAGGTACCAGTACTGATTTCGAGGGGAATTACCAAATCGAACGCATTAAACGCGGGCGCTATCATTTACACATCACCCATGTGGGCTATGAAGCCACGACAGAAAAAATTGAAATTAATGGCGAAGATACCCGCCTGGATATCACCCTTCAAAGTTCATCTATCGAGCTGAAAAGTGTTTTTGTAGAGGCTAATCCTTTTAAATCGGGCCCTATAGAGCAGTCGCAGACCATTGAGGTCGTAGACAGGGACTACCTGGAAAAAAATCTGGCAGCTACTTTCGTCAATTCGCTTGAAAAACTGCCGGGTTTAAATGCCATTAATACCGGTGTGGGTATTGCCAAGCCTGTTATTCGTGGAATGAGCTTCAACCGAATCATGGTCAATGACAACGGGATCAAACAGGAAGGGCAGCAATGGGGAGCAGACCATGGCCTGGAGATTGATATGTTTGATGTTGATCGGGTGGAAATTGTTAAGGGTCCCGCTTCATTATTATACGGTTCTGATGCCATGGGTGGGGTCATCAATATTGCCAAGGCACCATTCGCCAGTGAAGGCAGCTTCAATGCAAGTGTGCTGGGAATTCATAAAACCAATAATAATCTGCGAGGAACAAGCGCCATGTTCGAAGGTAATAAGCGGGGGGTGGTGTTCAAGGGAAGATTCTCCATGCAGGACTTCGATAATTATCAGGTACCTGCAGAGACTTTCAATTATGCAGGATATGTTTTGCCTATCTATCAAAACAGACTTCGAAATACGGCAGGGCAGGAGCGTAACTTCTCCATTATGACCGGCCTGAAAAAGGATTGGGGATATTCGACCATTACCGTCAGCAGGTTCAGTCAGCGTGTGGGTTTGTTCCCAGGTGCAATAGGCATTCCTACTGCTTACCAGCTCCAGCGGTATGATGCCCTTAGCAGCATTGACTTACCCAGACAAGACAATGAACACTGGAAGGTAATATGGAATAATAATATTTTGATCGGCAAAAACTGGCTGGAGGTAGACCTGGGTTATCAGCACAACATTCGCCGGGAGGAGTCATTTCCTGAGAATCATGGGCAGGCACCTTCTGATGGCAGTCTTCTGGCGTTGGGTCTGAATCTTGAGACATTCACGGCCAATGCACGTTACCATACCCGCATCAACGATAAATGGAAGGGTATTCATGGTGTGCAGCTGCAACACATGCAGAACCGATACCAGGGTTTCGAGTTTTTACTTCCTGCTTTTCAGACCCAAATGGCCGGAGCGTATTCATTTTATGAATATTCACCCAAAAACACCCTGACACTCAATGCGGGTATGCGGCTGGACGGGGGCAGACATAATATTAGTGAGCACTTGCAACCAATATTTAGAAATTATCGGCCTACGGGAGAGTTTGATCAGCGCAATGCAGATATTGAACGTGACTATATGAACCTTAGCGGTTCCTTAGGGGCCTCCTGGCTACCCTTCGATAAATGGAACGTAAAACTCAACCTGGGGTCGAGCTTCAGAATGCCTACTGCTATTGAGCTGGCCAGTAATGGGGTGCATCATGGCACTTTTCGCCACGAGCTTGGCAATGAAAATCTTACCTCTGAACGTGGTTATCAGGCAGACTTGAATATATCCTATAGCGGGCGGAAATTTTATTTTGGCCTTACTCCTTATGCTGCTTTTTATGAAGATTATATTTATCTGGCACCTACTTCCCGTTTTACAAGGTTGCCAACGGGCAGTCAGGTTACCTGGGAGTTCCGACAGGCCAACAGTACCTTCACAGGTGCTGAGTTAAAAACTGAATATCACTTTATTGACAATCTTCATGTAGGGCTGGCGGCAGATTATGTGCGTACCTATAACCTGGACTATATGCTTCCCTTGCCTTTGACGCCGCCGCCTTCTGTAATGGCCGATGTAGAATATACTTTCAAAAGCAAATGGAAATGGTTGTCTGAAGGGTATATTAATGTTTTCGTTCGTGAATTTGCTGGTCAGGATCGTGTAGATAGGAATGAAAGGGTAACACCCGGTTATACCCTTGTTGGTGGCAACGCCGGAATAAGCCTGAGCTTATGGGGCCAGCCGGTTGATATGATGGTAGGTGTTGAGAATCTTACCAATGAATTTTATCTCAATCATATGAGCAGGTACAGGTTGCTCAACCTGCCTGAACAAGGACGCAATATCATCTTCTCTTTAAAGATTCCTGTATCAGGAAAGCTTTAATTGCAATAATGATGCAAATAAATTATGCATAAACTTGCAACATTATTGCTTATGCAGTATTATTGCATAATATAATCAATTGAGCAAGAAAAATAACTGTTTACCGAGGAGTTGGCAGTTTAAAAAACACAAATTATGAAGAAATTAAATTTGTACTTACTAGCATTTGTTGCAGTATTTTCATTTAGCTGCAGTAGCGATGACGACGTATTGCCTGTCAATGGGGGTGATGATGGAGAGCCAGTGGAAGATGTGGTAGATACTACAGCACCACAATTTGCAGAAATACTTCGACCAGGAACTGAAGATGCAAGCGGTGTAGTTAGGCTTAGGGGCGATTACATGGAAGTACGCAGCGAAAGTTCTACTCACGGTCATTTTAGAGGAACAGTAACCGACGATGTAGCGCTTAGCGAGATGCGGTTAGACATTCACGGAGTTTTTGACGGACATACGCATGGTAGAGAAGGGTTATTGCCAGAGTTTAGGGTTGACTCCATTATTGAGTTAAACGGAGCAACTGTGCATGAATTTGACATTGACTTCTATTATGATGCTCAAAACTTCAGAGCGGGTCCTTATGACGTTGCCGGCCATGCTGTTGATGAAGCAGGCAACCAAACGAGTTTTGCTGATGGTAGCAGTGTTCTTCGCCATATCTACCTTCGCCGTCCTTACCAGCCTTTGGTAGTCCTTGAAGGTGACCCTAACGAAGAAGCTGCTGAATTAGCATTGCATCCTGGCGATGAGCTTGCTGCTGACTTGTACATTGAACAAAACAGAGGTGATGGTGAGCTTGCTTTCCCTATTACCTTTATTAGAATTTCCATAGTGGAGGATCATGATGATCATGGTCATGATCACAGAGTGAGCGATGAAGAGCGTTATGAAGGCATGTGGGGAACGTCTTATTACCTGACAAGTACCACTGGTGCAGGCTTAACGGGAGATCCACTTCCTGAAGCGACGGAAGACAGAATATGGATGAGCCAGCTTGTGACTGGTGACAATGCTTACCAGGTTTCAGAAGGTGATAATCATATGATCTTAAGATTAGAGATTGAAGACGAAGGTGGTAACATTGCCATCAGAGAATTTGAATTAGAAGTACACGACTAGCATCGTATTTTAGTTTATTCTAATGCGAAGGGAGCCATTTGGCTCCCTTTCTGCATTTAGTTCGAATGCATAAAATAATGAAATATAGCTTAGTGGGAAAAGTATTTGTTATACTGCTTTTTGGTTTCTTTTTGTCCTGTAAAAATGAGGAGATCGATCTTGAAGAGCAGCAAATCAGTATTGATGTGGAAGCCCCTGTTTTTACAGAAGTACAACGACCTTTTGCCAATCCGGACGAAAATGTTTTGCAGCTAAGAGGGGAATACATGGAACTGCAGCCAGAAGATGCCAGGCATTCCTTTTTTGCAGGAACTGTTGAAGATAATGTAGGCGTCAGTGAAGTCAGGGTGTATATTCATGGGGGACACGATGGGCATTCGCATGCCCGGCAGCATATGCTAAGAGAACTAAGGCTTGACTGTATAATGGATGCGGCAGGCGCACCTGTTTTTGATGTAGAAATGATGATAGGTTTTGAAGATGAAAACTATCGGGCAGGGCCTTATCATGTGAGCGCCCATGCCGTAGACCTCGCGGGCAACTTTACCAATTATGCCGTCGGCAATAGTGTTATTAGGCATATATATCTGAAAAGGTCTTATCAGCCAGCAATTGTCCTGGAGGACGATCCCGAGGAAACAGTCAAAATAATTAACTTTCAAGAGGGTGCAATGCTGGCCGCTCCTATCTATTTTGAGCAGAACAGAGGGGATGAAACATTGGCTTTTCCCATAACTTTTATACGTGTATCTGTCGTAGACAATATACTCTCGAGTGAGTATGAAAATGAAGAAGGGGTGTATTTTCAATCCATCTACGGGCAATCTAACTACCTCAGCAATAGTGCAGGA
>JBGSXH010000186.1:0-3745 GCA_041751515.1 Cyclobacteriaceae bacterium
TCAGGAAACTTAGTTGTATAAACTCTGCCATTGTCTCCAACTCTGGATAGCTCTTCGAAGCGCAAATCGCCTTCCTCTTCATTGAAAGCAGCTACAATATAGTCTGACATCGGAGCATCACCACGAGCACCCGCTTCAGCAGGGTTGAAATAAGCCGCCCAGCCACCTGAACCGGTTCTACCGTTATCAATAGCTGAATTCAATATAGTGAATACATATTCCGGGTGAATTTCAGAAAAGAATTCGTAGTCCGTCCCCAGGCTATAAAGATCAGAAGCCAAAACTTCATTAGCTCTTTCAGCAGCCTGCGCCCACTCGCCTTTATACAAATGCACTCTTGATAACAGCGCCCTCACGCTACCTTTAGTAGCCCTTGCTCTCGTAAAGTCAGAAGCATCATAAGTATCAGGAACAGCAGGAAGCGCTTCTTCCAGATCCTGCTGAATCTGCGCATACACTTCTCCTACAGTAGAACGAGGATACTCAATGACTTCACCTGTGAAAGGCTCCAATACCAATGGAATTCCTGCAGCACCGGCACCACCAATCTGAATAGGTTGAGAGAACAAGTTCAGCAATTGCAAATGCATGATGGCACGCATGAACTTTCCTTCACCCACCAACTGCGCTTTTTCGGCGTCAGTCAGTGTTGGATCTGGCACACCTGGTGCATTGGCAATCACGGCGTTGGCTGCAGCAATAACTCTGTAATGCTGATACCACAATTCAGAAATTGTGCCATTATCAGATCTTGTAGCATACTCTCGTATATCTTGAAGAGTAGGGAAAGACCCAATAAATGTCACATTATCAGACTGAAAATCTCCTATCACCGCTGGCAATGAGCCATACACGTCAAACTGTTGGGATAGGCTGTAGACGCCTAACATAGAGCCAATTGTTGCCTGGCGGTCAGAAAAAGCGAGTTCCGTAGACAAAGACTGTTGAGGAAGTTCCTCCAAATCAGTACAACCAAACATTATTCCTCCCATTATCAGGAAGCTAATTATATTTTTTTTCATATTATTTAAAATTTAAAATCCAACAGATACACCTACAGTAAAGCTTCTAGCTTGCGGAGGAGTAAAGAAAGACTCGCCCTGGATTTGGTTATTACCACCCTGTCCTGAAACTTCAGGCTCTAAACCCGGCTCAAGACCGCTAAAGGTAAACCAGTTTTGCAACATCGTGTAAACACGCGCACTGGTTAACACTCTAGTCCGCTGTAATAAACTGGCAGGCAGATTGTATGATAAATTTAAGGTTCTTAATCTTATATAATCGCCACTTCTTAGCTGCTGTGTAGAGCGCTGAGAAAATGAGTTATGCGTAGGGCTTGGATTTCCTTCAGATGGCAATCGTGGTGCAAAACTGTTATCACCAGGCTGCTCCCAATAATCCAACAACTGTGGATCCAGGTTAAAGCCGTTTCTGTTTAAAGGGTTATACATAAATCCTAAATCACCATAATATATACTATTCCCCTCAGTAAATGTAAAGAATGCTGAAAGCTCCAATCCTTTAAAGCTAAACGTATTGGTAAATCCACCATTGAATCTAGGAATAGCACTACCCGCGATTACCCTGTCATCTGCTGTTGGTGTAGTAGTAATTTCACCATCTTTAGTTAACCATTCTGCATCCCCTGTTTGAGGATTTACACCATTATAACGAATAAGGTAAAACGAGTTAACTGGATGACCCACAATTGCTCTTTGAGAAGCAGATCCCGGTACAAATTGTCTTCCATCGTTATCTTCACTGGCTCCTGGCAATTCCAATACCTCATTTTCAAGGTAACCCAAATTGAAGCTCGTTCTCCACTCAAAACCGCCAGCAGTTTGAACGTTTACCGTATTGATTAATAAATCAACTCCAGTGTTTCTCATTACACCGGCATTCTCATCTCTGTTACGAAAGCCTGTAGTGAAAGGCAAAGGCACACTCAATAGCATACCGGACGTTTCCTTATTCCAGAAAGAAGATTCCACTGTGATTCTGGAATCCAGAAATGCTGCGTTCACAGTAACATCAAATTGCGCAGTTTCCTCCCAACCTAAGATAGGGTTAGCAGGTTGTCCAGGGTAAATACCTGGTCTTCCACCATAGTCACCAACCGCGCCAGCAGAGTATAAACCTAAAGAGGCAAAGTTGTCTATTCGATCATTACCCGCAGTACCATAACTAGCGTTGATTCTCAAGAAGTCCAGAGTATTGCTGTTTTTTAAGAAGTTTTCTTCGGAAAGAATCCAGCCTGCAGAAACGGCATAGAAAGTACCATACCGGTTGTCAGCACCAAAACGGGAAGAACCGTCTCTACGAATAGAACCTTCTAAAAGGTAACGATCTTTAAAACGATAGTTTAATCGACTAAAGTAAGAGTTCAGGGCCCAGCTAGTACCCGTAGCACTGGTGATTGTAGGTGTTGCAGCAGAAGCCACATTTGGCAGTCCATCACTCACAAAACCATTACCAGCTACGGTAATGCTATTAAAATCACTTCGCTCATAACTTTGGCCAATTAAAGCACCAATATAATGATCTGAACCAAGATTCTGCTCATAGTTCAAAGTATTGGTATTCAACCATTTGTTATCCTGAATAACTCTTTTATATCCTGAGCCACCTGGAGTGATGATATCCGGATTTCTGGTTGTCTCTTCCGTCTGCACCATGTCTAAACCAAAATCAGATTTAAATTTTAAGTTAGGAAGGATGTCGTACTCCAGGAATATGTTACCTGTAGTTCTTCGGGTAATATACTCTTGCTGAGCCAGCTCATCCAGTGCTAGAATATTTGGGATAAAGCCTAATCGTGTATAATTGCCTTCATCATCAAACGGTCTGCTGTAAGGTGTTAGCAAAAATGCAGCTGTCATAGGTGCAAACGTACTGTTATCAGAACTAATCCTATCATTATAAGTAGATGAAATACCTACATTGGCGCCAACTCTCGCTCTTTCGTTAAATTGATGCGTTAGGTTTAGTCTTGAGTTTATTCTATCAAACTCATTGCCAATCGCATAAGTGTTTTGCTTAAAATAAGTTCCTGACAGAAAGTACTGTGTATTGTCAGAACCACCTTGTGCTGAGACATTTAGGTTAGAAATATTTCCCTGCTGCACAATTGCTTCAGGCCAGTCAAAACCGTCGGTAGGTCCTTCAACGCCGAAAGCAGCATTATACTGATTGTACTGATTCAGACTCATATAAGGCAATACCGCTGTTGGCTCTTGTATACCTGTGTAGAAATCAACATTGACAGTAGATTTACCAGCTGCACCTTTTTTAGTCTCGATAAGAATTACGCCATTAGCTCCCCTAGAACCATAAATAGCAACGGCTGATGCATCTTTCAAAACCGTCACAGATTTGATTTCATTGGGGTTAATCTCTGCTAAAGGATTAAGAGCTACTGCACCAGAAACGTTTGAATAACCATTCAAACCAGAACCTGAACCATCATTCATAGGTACACCATCTACTACATACAATGGAGAACCACCAGCACTAATAGAAGCCACACCGCGAATACGGATGTTCGCCTGCGCACCAGCAACACCGGAAGCGCCTACCATTTGTACACCAGCAGCCTGTCCTTGTAAAGCTTCCTGAGCGGACAGCACCGGCATGTTTTCGAATGCTTTGCTGTCAACAGTTGAAATACTTTGGGTTGAGTAACGCTTGTCCTGAGTACCATAACCTACTACAACAACTTCACCGAGCTGCTTAATGTCTGCAGATA
>JBGSXH010000187.1:0-11090 GCA_041751515.1 Cyclobacteriaceae bacterium
AAAGTCAATTAACTCGCTTTCATATTTTAATTCAAATTGCTTCAAAGTAAGGGTCTTTTCTCCACTGGAAAGTTCTGTAGCTCCTTTCTTCCAGTAGATGGCAGTGAATAGCTTATGGTAATCTGTTTCCTGCGCAAGGAACTTTCGCTGATCAAAAGTGATTAATTGATGCAAGCCCGTTGCTGCCAGCTCAATTTTTCTGTACTGGGCAGACTGGAATCCGGAAGCTGGTAGTAAAGCCATGCGGAATTTGAGAAACTGACCTTTTTCCATACCTTCCGTCATAATATTGAAGGAATGCTCGAGGTATTCGAAATAGCGGCAGATTCTATGAAGCTTGTCTTTAAATACATCAAATTCGAGCGTATCGGATCCGCAAATTTGCTTCATCTCCCAGAGAATCAGCATAAAATTAAGCTCTGTGATTTGGTGATATCCGATGAATATTTTCTCATCAGGAATATCAGTTTTCGGCGTTTGCAGGCTTAGCAATGTATCTAAGTGAATGTAATCCCAGTAGGTCAGGTAATCCGCATGCAACAAACCGTCCAGGTAAGATTCCAGGTCCTGACCCATAGCATTGTATTTTTCTTCTAGCTTTTGAAGCTTGTCTAGTATACGAGGGTTAAACGCTCTTGTACTCATGCTTTGAATTGCTTAATATTAGCACAAAATTGATTATAATCTTTGGCTTAACAAAATCAAAATAATATGGCTTCAAATACATCCAGCATCGCACCGGAAAAAACCAAAAAGGCTGCTGCCGACCGGTTTGAATCTCCGGATTTTTATGCATTAGACGACTTGCTTACCGAAGAACACCTGATGGTTCGCAGCGCGGTGCGTGACTTTGTTAAGAAAGAAATATCACCCTTTATCGAAGATTGGGCACAAAGAGCATATTTTCCATCCGATATTGTTAAAAAGTTTGGTGATGTTGGTGCATTTGGACCCACAATTCCTACCGAATATGGTGGTGGTGGCATGGACTATATTGCATATGGTCTCATCATGCAGGAAATTGAACGTGGCGACTCCGGTATGCGGTCGACTGCATCTGTCCAGGGCTCATTGGTCATGTACCCGATTTACAAATTTGGTTCTGAGGAGCAAAAGAAAAAATACCTACCGAAACTTGCCTCAGGTGAGTTTTTAGGATGTTTTGGCTTGACAGAACCCGATCACGGCTCCAACCCTGGCGGTATGGTCACCAACTTCAAAGATGCCGGCGACCATTATGTATTGAACGGAGCTAAGATGTGGATCTCCAACTCGCCACAGGCAGATATTGCCGTGGTATGGGCCAAAAACGAAGAAGGTCGTATTCATGGCCTAATCGTAGAAAAAGGCATGGAAGGTTTCTCCGCACCGGAAACGCATGGCAAATGGTCATTGCGGGCCAGTTGTACCGGAGAGCTGGTTTTCGATAATGTCAAAGTTCCAAAAGAAAACTTACTACCAGGAAAAAGCGGACTGGGCGCTCCTTTAATGTGCCTGGATTCTGCCCGTTTTGGTATTGCCTGGGGAACCATCGGCGCGGCAATGGATTGCTATGATTCTGCCAGAAGATACGCTATGGAACGCATACAGTTTGACAAACCCATTGCTTCTTTCCAGCTGGTACAGAAAAAACTTGCCGAAATGCTCACTGAAATTACCAAAGCCCAGTTGCTGAATTGGCGATTGGCCAAATTGATGAACGAAGGTAAAGCCAGTACAGCACAAATTTCTATGGCCAAAAGAAATAGCGTTGAAATGGCCATTCATATCGCAAGGGAGGCAAGGCAAATCCATGGCGGCATGGGCATCACCGGGGACTACCCTATCATGCGCCATATGATGAACCTCGAATCCGTTATTACCTATGAAGGCACTCACGATATTCATTTGCTCATCCTTGGGCATGAAATCACCGGCATACCAGCATTCGCTTAGGGAAATATTAGAAAAAGGCCCTTTCAACTATTTCTGACAGGGCCTTTTTTATTGCTATTGCTATAAGTATGGTAAATTTTGTTAAAATAATAACTAAATAGATAAATTAAGCAAAATTTTCATATTTTAGCTTTTATTAAGAATAACTGCTATGCAATATAGAATCCCAATATGCCTGCTATTTTTTATATGTTGTGCTACCTTCTTCTCCAGTTGCGAGCAACCCAGGCAAACTGAGACAGAAATTACCAATATCTCTTTTGAAGTAACTGATTCTCTGATTGTCGATGTCCTGGGCAATTTGGAGTTGATGGACATTAATGATGCGCAGAATCGTTTTTTACTATACGATTATGGCACAAGCGACATTATCGTTACTGACGAAAATGGAGCTATTTTGCACCGTTATAATAAAGAAGGCGACAAGCCAGATAGTTATGGAAGTTTTAAAATCTCCAGAGCGGCTTATATCAATGATACCGAATACCTCATGCCGGGAATGCAAGGTGTTTTTCATTACAATATCAATGGGAAGCTTATTGAAAAACTACCACTGGACTTTGAACCGGGCTTTCGCATGAGCGTAGGCTCGGCCAGAAACATCCAAAGCACTGAAAGTAAGGTTGTGCTTATCATGCCAGGAAGAGAACAGGAACTGGACGAAAACTCCAGACACCAACTTGAGCTGATCGACCTCGATGAACGCAGATTTTCACCTATCCTTCCTTTTCCGAAGGATAGCAAATTTGGCGGTGATAAGTATTTCGACCCCATGCACACCCGCCCCGTATTTAATTTCTCAAACAATCAGCTCCTATTAACCTTTGCCAATGAGGCTAAATTATTCCTTTATAGTGGGAACAATTTTACTAAACCGGATACAGCGTATGCCCTTGAGCCAGAAATTTTTTACGAATACGAAGGTTATGCAGAGCCCAACACCAAAGGTGAAATGCATCAGGACAGGTTTTACTATGGAAGCTATCACCAAATTGCACCCATGGGAGATTACATTTATACCCGCTATAATACGGGCGTAGCGCCTCAAAAGGTCAGAGAAATTATTAACAGCACCGAACCTTGGTCCGATGAATTTAATAAGGCTATTAACGCGGAAATGGAAAGCTACAGCCAGCTATTCAAAGATGGGAAAAAGATCGGTTCCGACTTTAAACTACCGGATTACCTGGGAAGCGTGACCAGCGCTTTCGACCAGGAAAATATATGGATTACTGCCAACCAGTCATTTGAGGAGAAAGACTATTATGTACTTTATAAAGCCAGGCTCGTTCTTGAGTAATTGTAGCGCTCGCTGCTCAGAAGTCCATTATTCTGCATTATAATCGATAAGTAAACAAGTTCATTCGGTAAGGCTTTTTTGGAATGCCATCACAAGCGTACAGATTTCAAAATTAAACCATGAGATGCTCTTTTATCTGTTCTTCCCGAACATGCATCGCATCTTCACGCGAAAGCCCAGAAAGAAAATACCAACCCACCCAGTAAGATTAAAGCGCTTATAAGAAAAAAACTTCCATTATCAGCAAAAAAATAGCTGAAACTATTTACTTCTTCAAAAATACTTGCGACCTTACGGAATGAACGTTCATTCCTTATGGAGATGATTGACAATAAACTCGATAAAGTATCGCTGATAATGGATGCCACCCTGGACTGCCTGTCCGAATTAGGCTTTCATGGCACCCCAATGTCCTTAATATCACAAAAGGCAGGTGTCGGCGTGGGCACCATTTATCGGTATTTTGAAAACAAGGAAATTCTCATCAACGAGCTTTTCAAGGAGATCAAGCGCAAAATCATGAAGGCCATGTTGGCAGACTACCACGAAGACATGTCATTCAAAGAACGCTACAAACACCTGTGGAAAAACCTGTTTTACTTTTACATGCAGCATCCTAGAGAATTTCGCTTTGTAGAACAACATCGCTATGCCACCTTCATGAGCAAACTCACCAGGGAAGAGAGTTTTATGATCATGTCGCCGGTGATGATGTTTTTCATCGAAGCCAAACGTGCAAAAGCCATGAAAGACCTGCCATTATACACCATTATTGCACTTGCCTACGGCCCTATTACCGCATTGGCAAAATTACAGCTGGACCACGAACAGAACTTATCGGCAGAGCGCATCGACCAGGCCGCAAGCGCTTGCTGGGATTCCGTCAGACAACATGAAACCAACAGTCCATAAGCAAAGCACTAACACTTGAACAGCTACACCCTATACACAATAACATCAGGATTTACCGCTTAGGCCCAGGTCCTACAAATTTTACACTTATGAAACACCCCAATATCGTTTTCAATGGCACCGGCAGCTATATTCCGGAAAGAATCGTCACCAATGCCGAGTTTCTCGACATGGCATTTTATACTGAGTCCGGGGAGCCCTTCCCCGACAACAATGAGAATATTATCGCCAAATTCGAAAAAATTACCGGTATCCGCGAACGCCGCTATGCCAATGACAATGAGCTGGCCTCTGACCTTGCCGTCATCGCCGCAAGACAGGCGCTGGAACGCAGCAGCATTGAGGGCGAAGAACTGGATTATATTATATTTGCCCACAACTTCGGTGATGTAGAGCCTGGCACCAACCGGCCTGACAACATGCCGAGCCTTGCCTCTAAGGTCAAAGGGAAATTAGGACTTAAAAATCCTGATATCGTCTGTACTGATATCCTTTTTGGCTGCCCGGGATGGCTACAAGGTTGCATACAGGCATTTCAGATGATACGGTCAGGCTTCTGCCGGCATATTATGGTCATCGGAGCAGATACCCTGAGCCGTATAACCGACCCGCACGATCGCGACTCTATGATATTCGCAGACGGCGCCGGCGCCACAATCCTCAGTGCCTCCTATGACGATGAGCGCAGGGGTATACTGGGTTTTGCTAATCGTACAGACAGTCAGGGCGAACTGGAATACCTTGTCATGGGGCAATCCAATAATCCTGCTTTCGACCCTAAAGCACGCTTCTTAAAAATGAAAGGCCGTAAAATATACGAGTACGCCCTCAACTACGTGGCCGAAGGCATTCAGATCGCCCTAAAACGCTCAGGAATTTCGCTGGAAGATATTAATAAAATACTCATTCATCAGGCCAACGAAAAAATGGACGAAGCCATCTTAAAAAAACTCTCAGGCTTGTATAATTTACAGCTTGATGCTGCCGAAATCATGCCCATGACCATTCGTACACTTGGCAATAGCTCCGTTGCTACGGTGCCCACCATGCTTGACCTGGTGCTGCGACAACAATTAGACCACCATACCATCAGCGAAGGCGACCAGGTAATCCTCGCTTCCGTAGGTGCAGGCATGCACATTAACGCGATTGTCTATAAATTTTAGACATCTTATTACTTATTCAATAGCGCCAGGTTTGAGTAGCCGGCGCTATTTTTTCGTATTAAACCCAGCATGAGAACAATGAGGGCGTTGCCTTCGGCCCGCGCTTTCCCCTGCAACTCCTCGGCCTTATGAAATACATCTGTCACAATATCATTAGCATATCAAATCAATTAATCTACGTACGTGAATATTGCTGCAAGGCCTGTGGGGTTTCCGGGTCAATCGCTAACGCAAAACTAATGTCTTTTAATAGCAATTAGAGCACTAAATGCTCAAGGAAAAACACCAACCGACGGATAAAAGTAATCCTCTTCGGGAATCAAGATCATCCCGATAAGAAAAGCTACTCCCTCACCATTGCAGTTAAAGCAATGGTCTGAGTAGCATTTTTAGGATCATTACTGAAAATGGTGATTTGTTTGATCTCTTTACCGGTGCCTGCCGGAGAATATCGAATAGTCAACGTAGCACTGTCCCCAGGTTCCAGATTACGGCGGGGCATATCGATAGCGGTACAGGGGCAACTGGCCTGCACATCCCTGATATTAACTGGAGACTGACCTTCATTGCGATAGCGTATTTCGATTTCATGGGTGCCTTCTGCATCAATAGTTCCAAAATCATGACTGTTCTTCTCCAGTACCAGTTTCGGGTTCAGGGCATCCTCCTCTCTCGGCAATGGGTCAAAGTGCTCCTCCACAACAGCAAAAATATTGATTTCCTTCCGAGGACTCTCTGTCTCATCCGTAAAGAAAATAATATTATCGGTCACAAAACCCAGCGTATTTTTCTGAACAGCGTCGTAAGTAAGAGTGATATAGGCAACCGAATTTGGGGCAAGCACTTTGGTGCTGTAGGCAATGGCAATATGGGGAGGACCAGTTATATTGCTACTAAAACGCAGCGTATCATTGCCCTGGTTGTACATGGCAAAATTGTGCTTTGACTTTCCATCAGTCTTCAAATTGCCTAAATGCCAGCTCTTTTTCTGAAAGCGTAAGTTACCCTGAACGAAAGGAAACTCGGAAGGCCTTCCTTCCAAAGCCGGCGTAACCCGACCCTTGATCTGCAGAATTTGTATAGAGATTCCTGCATTACTGTTTACTGTAATGCTTTTTTCAAAATTCCCCGGACGATTGACAGGCGAGAATTCCACATCAATATAGCCAGAATCAGCAGGCTGCACTGCTGTATCGCTCCATGAAGGAACAGTACATCCGCAGCTGGCCTCCACTGCTGAAAGCATCAGAGCAGTATCGCCGGTATTATAAAAAACAAAACGATGGCTGACTGTTCCACTGTCCTCATGGACAAGACCAAAGTCATGTAAAATTTCCTTAAATTCCCACTCCGCGTTGTTTTGGCCATAAAGAATGCCTGAACAGGTAAGCAAAATAAAAAACAGGGAAAGACTTTTATATACCATGGATTTATAATTCATCGATTGCTAATTTACAGGATATCAGCGTGAAATTTAACGGATTATCCTAAAGAATATTACAAGCTCAGGCGCAAGGCAAGGATAATATTTCTACCCGGCGCTGCAATACCTCCGGCAAATGGCCAATAGCCCTCATCAGTAATATTTTCCACCGCAGCATTGAAGACCAAAGTTGGACTTATTTGCCAGGCAGACCGGAAATTCAAGGTATACCAGGACGGAGAAAAAGGCTGATCGGATTCATTTAAGGGATAAAAATGCGTATTGTTCTTTTCTTCCAGCGGCATATTTTCTGCTTGAATTTCCCCGTTGAAACGGCTAAAAATACTTAAACGGGCAATTCCTTTGCTGTAATGCAAAAAGGCACTTCCAAACATGGGTGCTATATGTCTTAAAGGCTGTACTTCCAGACCATCTTCTATCGTATATCCTTTAGCGTAGTTGATATGACTCTCTATGCTCAAATGGTCAGATAATTGCCAGCTGGCATCTGCTTGCCAACCATACACCCGTGCATGGCTGGCATTGGTTAAGGCCTGCACATTACTAAGCTGCCCATCATAATCAATAGTTGCGTTCCCATCAATAGCAAAGTCTGTTCTAATGATCGCCCCCTCCAGCCAGGTATGAAAAACTGTAGCTCCCAATCGCAGTTTTTGTGAATCCCAACGCAGGCCTGACTCAATATTATAAGCCAGTTCTGGCTGAAGTGCAGGGTTAGGCACCACAACATTGCCAGGCTCCGAGTCAAATACTTTGCCGATGTCATCAATATTAGGGGCACGAAAGCCCGAGGCGGCCGTAGCATTCCATTCCAGCTTTTTACTGAGTTGCCATTTAGCCCCTATACTCCCATTTAAAGCATCATGCTGCAATACCGCTTCTGTAAATGGGAAGTTATAGAATGTATTATCGAAGTTGGCTGTTGTGGCAATATGGCTGTAACGGATGCCTGCAACAGTACTGAACCGGCTCGACCAGTTCGTTTTGTAATTGAGGAAGGCAGCATAAGAAGCCCATTGAGAACCATCCGGATACCGGGTGGAAAGTGGCTCATCCTCACCTGACTCTAAATTAAAAGCATTGGCCTCTGAGCCCACTGTGTTTTTAATATTCTCCATACCATAGAAAAACGCATGGCCATCTGCCAGCCGCTTCTCAAAATTGATGTTCAGACTAAGCGCATCTACCGTTTCAAAACGGGAACGGAGCAGGTTGCGCCCAAAACGGCGATCGTTTCTGCTCTCCTCATGTTTTTGGTGCGCAGCAGTGATCCGTAGCTGATCAAAAAGCAGATACTTGCGAGTATGACCTATGTTAATTACATTCATCATCCATGACTGCGGGCCATAGTACCATTCTGCAAACTGGGGCATTCCCTGTGCATCGGTGAGCTTCAGCCTGTCGTAGCGGGGAATATCTGAAGTATTGGCAATGTGCATCCCATATTCCAGCTTCCAGTTGCTGGAAGGCCGATAAGCAAGCTTCTGCATAAAATTTACCTGCCGGTAGCCGGTAGGCGATTGTAAAAGTGCATTTTCATTCGGAAGTGCCACGTCCACCCTATCTTGTCTGCTGGCTAGCAAAGGTTGCTGATACAGCGGTAGAGCATTGCGTCCCATGCGCAAATCGTCAAAATCAGAAAAGCTAAAGCTGATAATGTATGCAAGTTTGTTGGTTGCGGTATGCATATCGGCATGAATTGTTTTTTCGTTATTGGCCGAAGACCAGCGGCTGGCGATATTGAGCTTCGTTGCTGTTCGCGTGCTGTCTTCAAATGTGGGTTGTAAGGTTGAAAAAGCCATCACACCGCCAATGGCATCGCTGCCATAATTTACTGCACCGGGCCCGAAAATAACGTCAGCCTGCTGCAGGGCATAAGGGTCAATACTCAACACATTATGCACGTTTCCACTTCGAAAAATAGCATTGTTCAAACGCACACCATCAACCGCTAATAATACGCGATTGGCTGCAAACCCTCGGATCATCGGACTACCACCCCCCATCTGACTTTTTTGCACATACACCTGCTCTGACTGCGTGAGTACATCAGCACCGGTTTGAGGCTGACTTTCCTGTATTAGCAGGCTATTTACCCGTCTTACTGTCTGAGTGCTAACATCCTGTAACTGCCGGCTTCGGCTAGCAGCAACCACGACTTCGTCCAACGTGTGATCGTCCTGCCTGAGCTTTACCGTATAATCCCGCTGCTTCAGCGTATCCAACTGAATCATCATCGCGGTATACCCCATCATTTGAATGGATATTGTTCCCTTCTTTGGAAATAGAGAAAGGTCTGCCATTCCTGTCGCATCACTTTGCACGGCCAAATTCTGGTTTTCCATGACCACATAAACATAGGGAATGACATGTCCGCTCGCTTTATCCACAATGTTGACCCGTTGCGCAAAAACAACTGCAGGAAGAAATATAAAGAATATGCTAAAAATATTGCTGCGCCAATGCATGTCTAGTGTTCTTTTTTCATCAATGTAAATGCCTCGGAAGATGGTAATAGATATAAGCACTACCGCTTGCCTCAGCACACCATTTCAGCGCAATTTACCCGAAAATACTGAGCTTTATAGCATCAAATCTTTGAACTTAGAAACTGAGCACACATATTAACGCCTGTTATCATATAGGTCATATTGCTAATTGTCGATCTCGAAAAGAATATTACACCGTATCGATATTGCTTGCATTTAAAAGCTAACTACGTAAAAAAGCGCTCATTTACTCCAAAGACATTCCAAGACAACTGTACCTGAATCAAAAGCAGATACTAGGCAAGAGTACTGGTTTCGTTTATTAATTTTTCCCACTAAAACATACAATACCGGCTGAGCAGCACTTTAGCATATTATTCTAAAAATGAATAACTTCCCTCAATATTGCAATACTATCTATGGCTTTGAACGCCAATTTTCAATTAATACCATTAAGATGAAAAAGACTGGATATTTCATATTTCTGTTGGGTCTGACAATTTTATGGGGTTGTAATGAACAACCAGAAGTTGGCCCAACGCAGCAGATGGCTATTACCGGCGATTTTAATTACAACATCACAAGGGCCTTAAAAACGCAACAAGGCTACATCACCAATGGCAAAGGAGAGCTTAGCCTTTCCCGGGACCAGAAAGATAGCAACATCATGATACTTTCCATGGATGGAAACACACTACTTCATATGCATTATGAAGGAATTGATGAGTCAGGCTATATATTTGTAATTCCTTCGCAAACACATAAAGACCGTGATGGTGATGCTTATGATATTAGTGGTGTGCACCCTCAAGGAGCGCACTCTGCACTTTTTAATAGTTACAATCGCGAACTGGAAATCTATTACGAACTACAGTATCACGATGCTGAATTACCCGGGCATACTGGCCATATCATTGCAGCAAAGAGATAATACCTGATATTTTCCTGGGTTACTAAATCAGCCTCCTATCACCGGGAGGCTTTTTATTTTGCCCGGCAAAGGAATTGCAGGCAGCCTGCCCACACTTAAATTTTGGGTCTCCCAATTTCCTACTCATTAAAATTTGCTAATTTGCAGCCAAATTGAATATTATGGCGCGAATACTTACGGGAATACAAAGCAGCGGAAGGCCGCATTTAGGAAATATACTGGGAGCAATACAGCCTGCCATTGCCCTATCCAACCAAAAAGACAACCAATCACTGTTTTTCATAGCAGACCTCCACTCACTGACCACCATCAAAGACGCTGAACAGCGCAAGGAAAATGTGGATGCTGTTGCTGCAGCCTGGCTGGCTTTTGACTTCGACACAGATAAAAACCTGCTTTACCGACAGTCGCGCGTACCAGAAGTTTGTGAGCTTACTTGGTACCTGAGTTGTTTCACACCCTACCCCATGCTGGCCAATGCCCATAGCTTCAAGGACAAGGCAGACCGATTGTCCGACGTCAACGCAGGATTATTTACTTATCCTGTACTCATGACCTCCGATATCATCTTATATGACGCTGATTTTGTACCGGTGGGAAAAGATCAACTGCAGCATCTGGAGATGGCCAGGGATATTGCCAGCACTTTCAACCACCAATATGGTGAGACCTTCAAATTACCGGAACCAAAAATATCAGAACACCTAAAAATCATCCCCGGTACAGACGGACAGAAAATGAGTAAGTCCTACGGAAATTTCATCGATATATTCCTTCCGGAAAAAGCGCTTAAAAAACAGGTGATGAACATTGTTACAGACAGCACGCCACTGGAAGCACCCAAAAATCCGGATACCTGCATAGTTTTTAAACTTTTTGCTTTAGTCGCTACAGAGACAGAAACTGCTGCCTT
>JBGSXH010000188.1:0-2516 GCA_041751515.1 Cyclobacteriaceae bacterium
CCAGCACGCCGGCGGCGAAGGCTACGATGGCAGCCAGTATTATATATAAAATCTCGCTCATATATGATTTGTTTATAGTGTAACCATAATATGATAGCGCTTACTTACTGATCGTTAATAAGGAATATTTAAAGCTGTGTAAACAAGTTTAGTGTACAAATAAAGTTACTTGAGTGCCTGGGCAATTTTTTCAGAAATGTTATGCAATTGGTCCATAGCTCCCTGATCTACCTGGGTATGTTCCACCTCGCTGTTAAGTTTTTCCATCAAAAAGTCAAAAGCTACCATCGCCAGCAAATCCTGCTTATCATCAATGCCAAACTGCTCCCGGTAGGTGCGTAGCTTGTCGTTGATAAGCTTGCCAGCTTTTCTCACGCGTGCTTCTTCCTCGGACTTTACCCGCATCGGATATTCACGGTCGGCAATTTTTAGCTTAACAGATAGCTCTCCCATAGGTGAATTTATTGTTTACTCATCACTAAGATGCGCAATACACTTATCAATTTCTTTAATATATTCGTTTAATGTCTGCTTCAGTTCAGTAGCATCGGCCTCCTGGCCGTCTTCTACCATATTATCTACAATCTTACTAATTTTTATTTGATTATGAAAACCGTCAATCTGTTGATGGCATTCTTTTAACTGAAGCTTCAATGCCTGGTTCTCACCCGCTAAGGTGCCAGCTTCAGCTTTGAGCTGCTGATATTCCTTGATAAGATTTTGAGAATGCGCCTCTAGATTATTGATTAACTGGGTCAAATGTTGTTCTGCCATGGTTATTTGCGGATAATCGCCTGTAATTCATTTTCAAATGCACTCATAAGTTTGCCCATGATCTTGTCAATTTGTTTGTCATTCAGGGTCTTATTTTTATCCTGAATAGTGAAACTGATTGCATAGGCTTTTTTTCCTTCCGGAAGTTTATCTCCTTCATATACATCAAAAACATTCAGGTCCTGCAGCATCTTACTGCCTTCTTTTTCAGCCAGAGATTTAATGTCCTGAAAAGTTATCTGCTTATCAAGTACCAAGGAAAGGTCTCGGCGTACCTCCGGAAATTTAGATACTTCATCGTAAACTATCTCCTGCCTCTGAAGTTTGATAATTTTTTTCCAGGCGATATCAGCATAATATACATCGGGTTTAATTTGCAGCTTTTGGGTAATGCTTTTGCGAAGCAAGCCCATTTCGCCAATAGCATTGCCTGCGACGCTAATGATCTGCTTCTGCTCGAAAATGGCATCACTACTCATGGTAGTTTGTACCTGCATCACTCCGAGCCTTTGAAGAATTGCCACAACCTGCAGTGCTATGTCATGAAATGTGACCGGCCTCTGAGGCGCCAGCCAGCTTTCTGACTGCATATTCCCTGTCATAAAAAGGGCTATTATGCTTTCCTGTCCATACTTATGCTCAGCTTTTTTGAAGTAAATGTCACCAAATTCATAGCACTTAAGGTCTGCCTGTTTCCGGTTGATATTATGCGATAGTACCTCCAGTCCTGAAAAAAGTAGGGAAGGCCGCATAATGTCCAGCTCTTCACTGAGGTAATTTAATACATTAACCTGCTTATCTCCTTCAAAAAGTGGAATATCCTTAAAGTACTTGCTATTGGTCAGCGAGTTGGTAATAATTTCATAGAAGCCATTAGAGCTTAAGAATGCTGCTACGGAGTTTTTGTTTTTCTGAGCATCATTTTTAGGAAACGATGCGAGAAATTTGCTGTTCATGTGCTCACTGAGCGCAATATTGTCATAGCCATAAATTCTCAGCACTTCCTCCGCTATATCAGCCTCCCGTTGCACATCTACCCTGTATCTGGGCACCACAGCCTTAAAGGTTGTCTCAGTACGATCTTCGACGGTGATGTCCAGAGAAGTTAAAATATCGCAGATTATGTCAGAGGCTATTTGTTCGCCAATGAGGGACTGTATTTTTTCAAAGCGTACCGGAAAGGTGAAAGGCTGCAGTGGTTCAGGATAGATATCCGTGATCTCACTACTGATCTGCCCACCAGCCAATGACTGAATGAGTAAGGCGGCACGCTTTAAGGCATAGACAGTAATTTCGGGATCCGTTCCTCTTTCATATCGAAACGATGCATCCGTCTTTAGGCCATGACCTTGAGCGGTTTTGCGAATGCTATCAGGAGAAAAATAAGCACTTTCCAGAAAAATGGCCTCAGTTGTATCGGTAACACCAGACTGAATGCCGCCAAAAACGCCTGCAATGCACATGGGTTCCTGGGCGTTGCATATCATCAGGTCAGTAGCCTTCAGTTTTCTCTCCTTTTCATCAAGCGTGGTAAAGGTACTGCCTTCTGTTGCTTTCTTGATAACAATAGTATGGCCCTCAATCGCTGCGGCATCAAATGCATGCAATGGCTGTCCCAATTCATGCAATACAAAATTGGTAGCGTCCACTACGTTATTGATGGGTTTAATGCCAATAGCTTCCAGATGGAACCGTAACCAGGATGGCGAGGGTGCCACCTGAAGGCCGGAAATGCTCAATCC
>JBGSXH010000189.1:0-11020 GCA_041751515.1 Cyclobacteriaceae bacterium
AATACCTGGAGGCAATACATAAGGTGTATTGTTCATGCTGCCCTGACTATTCTCCTCTATATTCACAACTGAAACTACAAAATTAGGGTCGTACGGCTCCGGAATTTCGTTGAGCCCCTGGTCGTATAAGCTTTCATTAAAGCGCCGCCACTGGCTGCCGACAAACTGGAATTTTGCCATCCTGAGCACTACTGGCTGACGGAAGTCAGTAAGGTATGTTCTGATAAAACGGATGGATTTGAAGTTGTCGATGGAGCCTTCTACACGATCGGGTTGTCTCACCGGAATCCTGAACAGATACCAGTTCACAGGATCTCCGCTAACGCTACCATCTGTCACCTGATCGACGATGTAGTTTCTGCCCACTTCCATTTCATTTGGTCGCAGGTTGATTTTATATTCGTAATACGCCTCTCGGGTACTGATGGTGTTGTCATTATTCAAATCTTCATTATCAGGAAGGACGCTACCGGAAGGCGTGAAGGGCAAGTTGTTATTGGCCTGCGTAGGGGAGTTGCCTTCCATGCCATTGAAATTCTTGTAACGCTCCAATATTTTTCTGTCGGCAGCATCATGTTCATCACTAAGGTAATATTGGAAGTTATCTGCAGAAACGTCGCTCAATACAGCCTGTTGAGCTGATGGTGACAGCTGACTGACAAACTCATCATTAAAGTACCGGCTTTCATCATCATTTCTTATACCATCCAGACCGATGTCTTGATTTTGTCTTGCATTCGGAGAGTTGTCAAAAGCATCATTCAAATATTGCTGCTGTGTGATCCTTCCCCAGGAATTTTTGGCTACACGATCGGTAGAATAGTCGGCGGGTAAACCATTTTCAAATGCATGTCTATCGTCATTGAGTACGTCTTCAGATACTTCACCTAAGTTGAAAATTAATTCACCGCCGGTGGTATTGTTCTCATTGTAAATTCCGTCGAGGACTCTTCCGTTTTCCCCTGGGGCGAAGGGGTCCATCATCCAGAACTCCAGGTATTCAATATTGGTCTTGTCAAAATCCACTTCAGAAGTAATGGCTCGGGTAATAGCACCAAAATTCTCCTGAGGGTTTGGGAGTAAGCCTTCATCTGTCAGGCTTGTATTATAATTATACATACCTCTTTCAGAAGGGTAATAGGCCAATTCAAAAATCGGCAGATAGAGATTAAGCTGGTCGCGGTCTCGATTAGGGTAAATTGCCTGGGGCAGTATAGGCCTGACATAATGGTTGAGCAGGTCACTTTCTTCAATGTTTGGAGGTTTGGCAACGCCACGATCACGATAGAAAACATTGTCGATTACATACCAGGCCATTTTTGCCCTTTTATAACCAAAACGAAGATCGTCCTGCGCCCCATTACTCAAGTCGAAATTGAGTCCATCTCCAATCGGTGTTGCGCCCAGACTCCAACTCTGCCAGTTATTTCCAAGGCTAAAAGGGGTTGCGGTAGACTCGAAGTCGTCAATATACGAGGCCCCTTCACCGTCTACTCTATTACTTGTTCCGGGTATTAATTGAGCAAACTCACCACTAAAGTTAAAAACACTGCGTTCTTTAGTCTGAATCAGAGGAATCGCATCCACCATTCTTGTTAGAAAACGAGATTCTTTCCGGTAGTTCAAATCGACACCTATTTTAATATTTCTTAACGGCTCCTCTCCAATATTGACACGCGATATAAGCGGTCTTTCATTCAAATAAAGGAAAGTACCTCCTATATTGAAGTCTTCATTAAAGATATAGTCGAAATGTGTTCCTAAGAGGCTTCGCGTCTGAAAATTAAACATATCGGCACGTTCGAAGGAAATTCTGATTTTCTTGCCGGAGGCCAACACGCCTTGGTTAACAATGCTCACCCTGCCCTGCATGTAATCGACATTATAATCGACGCCCTCTGTCAATGGGGTATTTCCTGCGGTGACCAATACAGAGCCTTCAGAGATATTAAATCCCGGCAAGGCGATTTCACTACTGGAGCCGGCCTGAAATCGACCTCTTATGAAGAACTTGTTTTTAGAAGCAACCTGCTCGGCATCAGCTCTGGTGGTGCTGTACAGCGTATCGTAGACATATTTTTCAATGAGTCTGTTTTCTGATTCCAGGAATTGTTGTCTGAGCCGATCTCCAAAAGGCTCAAGTACCGGAAACATAATATTTCCATTTTCTGTGTGAACGGTAATGCCTTCAATAAAGTCAAAATTGCCGTCTGGCTGCGGGTCATTGTTCTGATTAAGCCTGTCCAGACCAACCAGCTGCAAGATGGGCACGTCCTTAGTATTAGCACCCTCATGCAAACTAGGATTGTCTATACCCGTTCTATCGTCACGATAAATAACCCGTAGCTGAAAGTCCTCCCGCGTGATTTGGTTAGCATTCAGTGGGTAAATGTTTTTCATCATCAAGTCCCAGGTAGGAACATTGGTATTTACCCGGCTCGGGCGGAGCATTTTTAGAAAAATGACTTCATTTTCCGGCCTGCTTTGGTAATCATCAGACATTTCACCTACTTTAAAAGTGGCGCCATTGTAGGTGTATTCAAAAGCTACAGCCAGGACTTCATCGTTCTGCAGTTTTCTGGTCAGTGAAATAAATCCCAGCTCTCTATCTACTGTGAATTCCCGGTCGTCCAGTCGTCGGGCACCGTTGATACGGTCAAAATTTACCGTTCTTTCCATGCCGAAGGTGCTCTCATTTGTAAGCTCACCACTTATTTCATCGACATTTCTGGAGATATTGCGAATGTTGGCGAAGAGAGCATTGGCTGCATTGGTGGTAGCACTACCGGCGCGTACGGGTAAGACCTGCTCACTATTGGGTTGGGAAAGTACATCACTTTCACCAAGGTCAGCTAATGCAATGATGTTTCGCAGTGTTTCAGTATTATTATTGCGGTTCATCACATATACTTCTACCCTGGTGATGTTTACACCGGAAGTAATCTGGGGCATACTGCTGAGCCATTGGCCTTGCTGTACACCAAAGTTATCTCGGAAAAAATGCCCCAGGAAAAAGTGCCTGTTTTCATCATATTCAGAAGCGGCAAGCTCAAATTCACGACCCTGGGCACCCCCTTCAATTTCTATAAAATCCGCCTTACCCCTTTGGGTGGAGGCAACACCAGTCACAAACAGCTTCCCAAACTGAAGCTGGGTTTTCACTCCGAATAGATTCTGGCCCCCGGTAATTAGACTATTGTTAATGGGCATAGAAACATTCCCGATTTCTATTTTTTTGATGATTTCCTCATCGAAACCCGTGTATTCCACCCGCATCTGGTTTTCGAAATCGAAAGAATTATTATTGTCAAAATCAGCAAGGATGGAGAGTTTCTCACCCACTTTTCCTACGACATTCATGTTGATTTGCTGGTCGAATTCGAAGCCCCCATTGCGTTGCTGGCGGATAGGAATTGCCGGGTTGTCAATACGTTGCCATCGGGCACCGAAGTCCAGTGTAACAAACCCGCTGGGGCGAATATCCACAAAGCTACCGCCAAAAATTCTGTCGAAAACAGGAGAAACATATATGGGTGGAATGAGCTGTCTGCCGCTCACAGCACTTTCACCGTCAAGACCTGCCGAACGGGTCTGAAAATATTCCTTCCTTGACCGATCTTCCTGAAGTCTTGAATATTCCTCGAAGGTCATCGTCGTTCGTGGCCGGTAATCCACATCGCCCATGCGCTCTAGTAGGGTATAGTCGATTGTGGTGTCTTCTCGTATCTCTACATCAAGATCTAAATTGAGTAGGCTTGGATTTCCCAAAAGTAATGGCGAAGGACTAACCTTTTGAGAGAAAGGATCGCCATAGCGATCAGTAGGTTGAAAGGTTGAGCGTAAACTAGGCTCATACTTTAATCGTAAAGGTGTAACTGCATCGCGACGGCTTGTATCGGTAGGGACGACGGTATCCGCATTGTTTGTGTCAGTAGGTACAGTATCTGTCGGAACAGTATCCGCCGGAATGGTATCTGCCTGCAAGATTTGCTTGTATATAGCTAAATGCTCCTGATTTGAAATTGGTTTAGCATCGGACAACCAAAAGGCTCCTAACGCCGTAAAAGACATCAACAGAAAAAATAGCCGATAGTACTTTTGCAAAATTTGCTAGTTTTTAACTAAGATGATCTGAGTGAGAGTTTAATTAATTCTTCCAGGCTCAGTTCTTGCCCGTACTGCTTGAGAATTTGCTCTATGCTTTTCTCGGCAGCTTGCTTTGTAAAACCCAAAGTGGTTAGGGCGGATAACGCTTCAACTTTAGCGGTATTGCTTATTTTTGAGGTACTTGTATTAGTTTTTTCTACTATGCCTTCCTTCTTAAATTTATCTTTCAATTCCAGTATTGCACGTTGCGCAGTCTTTGCTCCAATGCCTTTAACTGATTGAATGGTTTTAACATCCTCACTTACAATAGCTTCGGCTATTTCATCCACGGATAAGCTGGAAAGAATAACCATGCCTATCGCGGGTCCTATGCCCGCCACTGAGGTCAAAGCCAGGAAAGTTTTTTTTTCATCCTCGTTAGAGAATCCAAATAAAGTATGTGCATTTTCTTTGATATGCAGGTAGGTGTGCAACATGCAACTTTCACTGTCTGCAAGGCTGGAATAAGTATTTAAAGAAATTTTTATATGATAGCCTATGCCATTGACATCGATTATCACAAAAGTTGGCTCCTTATGAGCCAACTTTCCTTTAATGTATGCGATCATAAATCTAAGGTAGTCTTATAATTTTGGGCATCCACAACTGCAATAGCAACCATGTTCACAATTTCCCTGATTGAGCTACCCAATTGCAGTACGTGTACAGGTTTATTCATGCCCAGTAAAATCGGGCCGATGGCTTCTGCACCACCAATTTCCATTAATAATTTATAGCTAATATTGCCCGAGGCCAGGTCAGGGAATATTAAAGTATTCGCTCCCTTTTCTGCCAGTTCACTGAACGGATAATTCTCTTCCTGTAATTCAGTATTCAAGGCAATATTGGCCTGAATATCGCCTTCAATGATTAAACCAGGATATCGTTCTTTTGCTAATGCTGTGGCTTTCTGCACTTTCTCTGGAATTCGCCCTTTTGATGAGCCAAAATTCGAGTAGGACAGTACGGCCATTCTTGGCTCATAATCGAAAAACTTTACCCCGCTGGCGGTAAGCCCTATGATGTCGACAAGCTCCGAAGGGTCTGGATCAACATTCACTGTAGTGTCGGCAAAGAAGTAAGTATCTTTTTTATTGGTAATAATGTACATTCCTGCTACCCTCTTAACATCTTTTCGAACCCCAATGATTTGCAAAGCAGGTAAGATGGTTTTCGGATAGTCTTTCGTGAGGCCGGAAATTAGCGCATCTGCCTCGCCGGTTTCTACCATCATAGTGCCGAAGTAGTTCCTGTCGCGCATCAGCTTACGCCCTTCGTGTGGGGTTATTCCTTTCCTTTTGCGTTTTTCATATAGCATTTTACCAAACTGTTCCAGTTTTTCAGTCTCCTCAAAAGGGTCGATAATTGTGCAATTGGTGAGTTCCAGCTGATGTTCTTCAATCAGGCGCTGAATTTTCTTGCGGTTGCCTAATAAGATGGGTTCGGCAATCTTTTCTTCCTGAATAATCTGGGCTGCTTTTAAAATTCTGGTATTATCTGCTTCTGCAAAAACTACGCGCTTAGGATCTTTCTTAGCCCTGGATATAATCCTTGACATTAGTTTCTGATCGATACCAATGCGTTCCTGTAATTCGTAATCGTATTTTTCCCAATCGGTGATCGCGGTTTTGGCTACGCCGGATGCCATGGCTGCTTTTGCTACCGCTGGCGATATAGTGGTGATTAACCTTGGGTCAAGCGGCTTTGGGATAAGGTATTCTCTGCCAAAAACAATTTTATTATTACCATAAGCTTTGTTGACCATCTCCGGCACCGGTTCTTTGGCCAGGTTGGCAATGGCGCGTACGGCAGCCATTTTCATGTCTTCATTGATGGATGTAGCCCTGACGTCCAGTGCACCTCTGAAAATGTAGGGAAATCCAAGGACATTATTTACCTGATTGGGGTGGTCCGACCTGCCTGTGGCCATGAGTATATCGGGTCTTGAAGCCATGGCCAGGTCATAGGCAATTTCCGGATCTGGATTTGCCAATGCAAAAACAATTGGATTTGGGGCCATTAGGCGCAGCTGATCCTGGGAAATAACATTTCCTGCGGATAGGCCCAGAAAAACATCTGCATTGGAAAGTGCATCAGATATAGTGTACATGCCTTCTCGCTCGGTAGCAAACAGTACTTTTATGTCATCAAGCTGTTTTCTATCTCTGCGAATAACGCCTTCTTTATCGCACATGACGATGTTTTCAGGCCGTGCACCTAAAGCCACATACAATTTAGTACAGGCAATAGCCGAAGCGCCCGCTCCATTCACCACAATGCGGATGTCCTCGATTTTCTTTTCCACAATTTCGAGTGCATTCAGTAAGGCAGCACTTGAAATGATCGCGGTACCATGCTGATCGTCGTGCATTATCGGGATTTTCATTTCCCGTTTCAGTGTTTCTTCAATCATAAAGCACTCCGGCGCTTTAATGTCTTCAAGATTGATGCCGCCAAAGGTAGGTTCAAGTGCTTTAACAGTATTGATAAAGGTCTGAGGATCGTTCGCATCTAGCTCAATATCGAAGACATCAATGCCCGCAAATTTCTTGAAAAGGACGCCTTTGCCTTCCATCACAGGCTTGGAAGCTTCTGGACCGATATTGCCTAATCCTAATACGGCTGTACCATTGGAGATTACAGCTACCAGATTTCCCTTGGCAGTATATTTATAGACATTTTCCTTATCTGCTGCAATTTCTTTACAAGGCTCGGCTACACCAGGAGAATAGGCGAGGGCCAGGTCTAACTGTGTACTGAGCATTTTGGTGGGTACAACCTCAATTTTTCCAGGTTGTCCCTGGGTATGATAATTTAAAGCGTCTTCTTTTCTGATTTTGATGGACATATTGTAAGTATTTGTGATTGCTGCAAGCTGTAAATTTAACGCAATTTTAAGCAACCTCTTTAAGAATAGCCACTTTAAATGAAGAAATACTGTTAAGCCTCAGGTGTTTTGGCTGCTGTGGCTTTTCCTTCGGCAGAAGTTTGGAAGGTCCATAGAATAGTTTCTAGCTCTATCATCACATTCCTGTGTTCCTGCCCCGGACTATCCAAATACCCTTCAATATAATAAATGCGGTTTAACGCTTCGTCTACCACGGCATATGCCAAAAATGGACCGCCCCGGGAATTATCGCTTAGCTTCCAAAGCCCCCTGATCTCCTTTGCATACTTATTATTAAAATTAACCTGATTTTCAGCCACCGGATAAACCGTCTGGATATCCATGTGAATGGATGCTTTGTCAGGATCCCGTAAATATTTTTTACTCATTCTATCGCGCATTGCCAAAATTTGATCTTTATCAAAAGCAGCTTCATCTTCATAGTTCTCATAATAGACGACTAAAGATTTGTCAACTTCTTTGTCAATTTCCCTGATCCATGCGAAATTTTCATCGTTCTTGGCCAGTTGATAACCGGCGGGAATACGTATTTCAAAATCATGATCACTACGCATTTTATTGGTAACAGACTTTCTTTCCTGAGCTTTGTACATTTTGCTTTTGAGCCTTTTCTTTTCTATTTCGAGAAAATGATTTCTAAGCTTTTCCTGATTTTCACCTAAGTTTTCAACCAGTTCATTGGCATTGTTACCAAATAAATGAAGCGTCTCCTGCCCGCGTGCAAAGTCATCTTTTTTAGTGAGCATGAACAAATTAGGGTTGTCTCTAACACGTTCCAGCGATTCTTTGGTAAAATAACTTTTTAGTTTACGTCCGGCATTGCTCTGGTCGTCGAGTATCGTGACAAATATCAGGTTATGTGATGTCTTTAAAATAGAAGTTAACTGAAAGGGATTAATATACCTTAACTTGAAAGCTGCTTCGTTTCTCGGAAGACCGTCCAATGGAGCCTCAAAAGTGGCTCGGATAGCTTCCCCTAAATCTGTATGCCATTGGAGTGAATCCATCACAAGGATGATCTCTCCCCGGGTGCCTTTGGCAACTGGCAGCCCACCTTGCCGGCTTTCTTCATCATCGCTGGCACAACCAATGAAGAGTATTGAAGTCAAAATGAAGAATAGACTGTATATTGGTGATTTGTTCATATGTGTATTTTTGTAATAGCTGAGGGTTGAATATAAAAAAAAATCCCATAACATAAATTGCTATGGGATGCAGTCTTCTAAACAGATCGCTTGCTTAGCCTAATATTAACTTTTGGCCGGGCTTTATATTGTTGGTTTTGAGATTGTTAAGCTTTTTAATTTTTTCAATGGTTAGGCCATCATACTTCTTGCTTATCTCCCAAAGGGTATCGCCAGGCTGAACCATATAAGTCTTACTATCGGGCAAGGCTTGTGGCGAATTATTACTGGCTACAGATTTGCTACTGTTTCCGCTATTGGAAGCAGGCAACCAAATTGCGATATTTTGCCCGGGTTTAATGATGTTTCCACGAATATTGTTCCATTCGCGAATATGCGCAACACTTACGCCATAGCGCTGTGCAATCTTTCCCAATACATCTCCTGATTTTACTTTATACACGTGGCGATCTTTACCATAGGTGCTCCCAGCGTTTTGTTTGGCCAAAAGCTCTTTCTCCTGCTCAGTGGGCTCGCCCGCCGCTTCCAGTATTGCAATACTATTTTCCGCTAATATTGCATTCAGATCTTCCGGCACACGTAATGCATAAGATGAAATATTTTCGGGCAGGGTACCCCTTTTCAGTTCCGGATTGAGTGTTTCGAGTTCTTCGGGGCAAATATTGACTTGTTCTGCAAACTTATTCAGACTTATATAGCTGTTTAAGGATAGCTTTTCGTGTCTGATAGGATGCTCTACTTCTTGCTGAAAAATATTATGTTCCTCGGCATAGTGGAAGGCATATATGACAGCAACAAGTTGCGGGACGTAAGAGCGTGTTTCCCTGGGCAAATAATCGTAAGTTTCCCAGAACGATTGCTTGTTGCCTGAACGTCTGATGGCCCTTCGCACCGTCCCCGGGCCTGCATTATAGGATGCCAAAGCCAATTCCCAGTCCCCAAACATTCTATGCAATTGCTTAAGATAAAGGCAGGCAGCTTCGGTAGCTTTTTCAGGATCCATCCTTTCATCGATAAAGAAGTCTTGATGCAGCTTGAATTCACGGCCTGTAGCTGGCATAAACTGCCATAACCCTGTGGCACCCACTCTGGAAACCGCCTTAGGATTTAATCCGCTTTCGACAATTGCGAGGTATTTTAATTCATCCGGCAAACCATGTTCTTTAAGCTTTCGCTCAAAAATAGGGAAATAATGCGCCTGCTTCCTGAGCATAGCACGGGTATAATTTCGATCTCTAACTGTAAAATAATCAATAAAGGATTTGACCTTGCTATTGAAATTTAAAGGTATGCCGGAGGTAATGCAGCTAAGCCTGTCTTCAATGACATCATAGTCTACATGAGGTATATAATCGTAAGTGCTGGCTTCATTGTAATGAACCCATGCATGATCTTCCTGAAAAACTGACTCAGGAACAGTATCATTGCTTGCGAAGGCGATATTCGCAGATATCGCAAACAAAAAGCTCGAGCGCACTATCAATTTAATCCTCGCATGCATAGGTTGGGTTCGTTAATTATTTCGCATTAGATAATCTGCAAAAGCATAAATCTTTTCTTCTTCAAATGGTCCTGCCATAATCTGCAAGCCGATAGGCAGTCCATCGCGGTCGACACCATTCGGAATCGAAATTGCAGGAAGACCTGCGACATTCGCCTGAACAGTAAATAAATCGTCCAGATACATCTCCAAAGGCGTCTTACTGTGCGCACCGAATTTAAATGCCGTTGTAGGCGCAGTCGGAAGCAATATAAAATCGTGGTCTTCCAGTAGTTCTTTTGATTTATCTTTTATTAAACGACGCACCTTCTGTGCTTTAGTATAAAAGGCATCATAATAACTTGCGCTAAGGACGAAAGTTCCCAACATAATGCGGCGTTGCACTTCTTTACCAAAACCTTCTGATCGGCTCAGCTTATACATGCTTTCCAAATCATGTGCATGCGGGCTTCTGAAACCGTACTTCACACCATCAAACCTAGAAAGGTTAGAGCCTGCTTCAGCAGTTGTTAAGATGTAATAGGTAGGTAAAGCGTATTTCAACAGACTAAACTCCACGGGTTCTACATTATGGCCTTCTCCTTTTAGAAATGCTATGCGCTTCAGTGTATTCTCTTTTATATCTTCGGAAAGACCTTCTGAGTCGAGCGTATCTTGAATATAGCCGATCTTGTATTTTTTATCAGTGCCTAATTGTTCCAGGTAATTGGGCACTTCATGCTGCGATACTGTACTGTCAAATTCATCTTTTCCAGCAATGACCGCAAGCACTCTTGCATTATCTTCAACATTCTTTGAAAATATGCCAATCGTATCGAAGGAAGATGCATAGGCGATAAGTCCATAGCGGCTGATTCTGCTATAAGTGGGCTTAAGTCCGACGATCCCGCAGAAAGAAGCGGGTTGACGTACTGAGCCACCAGTGTCTGTGCCGAGAGAGACTTGGCAAAGGTTGGCTTGCACTGCCACTGCCGATCCTCCGGAGCTGCCTCCCGGAACGCGACTTTCATCAATAGCATTTTTTACCGGGCCGAATGCTGAGTTCTCGTTACTTGAACCCATACCAAATTCATCACAATTTTGCCTGCCAATAATAATGGCGTCAGCATCAATGAGCCGTTTTACAGCAGTACCGGAAAACTGAGATTCAAAGCCATCCAGTATTTTACTGCCGGCCTGTGCCCGAAATCCCTCCATGCATAACAAGTCTTTGATGCCTACCACGAGGCCGGCTAGTGGTCCGGCGGTGCCTTCCTTAAATTTCTGATCGACAGCTTTTGCTTTTTCTATGGCATAAGATTCGAATATTTCCAGAAATGC
>JBGSXH010000190.1:0-8755 GCA_041751515.1 Cyclobacteriaceae bacterium
GCTACGGCAGGTTCCCTAAAACCAACCCATGTAAAGCGTTTAATAACGTACTCTGGGTTAGTGATGGATGCATTGCCAGATGGATTTCCTCCTGTCACATGAAAATCAGAGAATCCGGCATTTTGATTTACATAAATGCCACCGGTCAGGTTAAATGATACAGGGGTTGCTGCCAGCCCCATCGCATCTTCAATCTCATATTTAAGATCTGCATTCAGCGCATAAGCCCCGCAAGAGATTGCACCATGTTCACGCGCCAGCTTTTGAGCCAAATGGATAGATTCAGCTGTATCCTTTGTTTTGATTAATAAAGCGACTGGGCCGAACAGCTCTTTGCTGTAATGCTCACTTTGGCTCGAAGACAGCTCAATGACCATTGGTGTGGCTGTTCTGGCTTTTTTGAACATAGGGTTCTCCAGTGTAGTGCTTGCCAGCCAAACAGGGCCTATGCTACGTAAATCATCTAATCTATCGCAGGTATCCTGATTTTGAATGGCTCCCAATACATATGGCCCTGCTTTCGGATTTTCCACCAAAGCAGTGATCGCAGCGCTAAATCGTTTAGCAACATCATCGAAACTCACCTGCCCTTCAGGAGTTTTTACACCGTTTTCAGGAATAAAGAAGTTTTGAGGCGCCGTACACATTTGTCCTGAATAAAGACAAACTGAAAATGCAAGGTTTTGCAATACCTTATCCAGGTTTTCCACCTCATCCAAAATGATAGAGTTTACACCAGTTTTTTCGGTAAATACGGTTTTATGCTTGATGCCTTCCAGGTAGTTTCCAAAAGTGGCGCTTCCTGTAAAATCTATGAGTTTTACAGCATCACTTTCAGCCAATTGTTTGGTGATAGGTTCATCATGGGTATCTACAGCAAGCATGCAGGTATTAGGATCATACCCGTTTTCTGTCAACACCTTTTGAATGGCTGCCACCACAATCGCTAAGGGCAGCACCGCTCCCGGATGTGGTTTTACAACCACCGGGTTCCCGGTGACCAGACTGCCAAAGATAGCCGGAATACTATTCCAGATAGGAAACGTTGAACAACCTACAACAAGACTAATGCCCTTAGGAACCGCCCGCCAACGTTTGCTAAGCTGGATATTGAATTTACCCATAGGCTTATCCCAATGTGCACTTTCTGGGAATCTGTTCAATTCCTCATAACCAGCGGCGATCGCCTCAAGGGCCCTGTCGGCGGCATGTGGACCAGAAGCCTGAAAAGACATCATATAGCCCTGACCCGTGGTATGCATAGTAGCATAGGCAATGTCAAAAAACTGCGTCTTCAGGTTTTCCAGTGCCTCAATCAGCAAGCCTGTACGATCATCAACAGCCGTTTTGCGCCATGGATCAAATGCCTTTTGCGCACTTTTGATAATGGTTTCAGGCTCATATGCCGGATAAGTGATGCCCAGTGCGTCCTGTAGGTAGGGAGAGTTTTCACTGCCTACCCAGCGCTCCGCATTGGCCTGCCTTAATTCTTCAAACTTATTATTGAGCGAACGCTTAAAATTTTCCTGCCCTTCAGCATCCGCATTTTCGCCATATATTTTTGGTGAAGGATGCTCAGGATACTGGGCGAAAAAAGTGCGTTCATGCAACGCTTTGACAGCGTTATCTAAAATGTTCTTGTGTTTATCGAAGAGTTTCATTTGGGTATTTTGAAATGATTTGAAGTCATTGCCATTGATACTGGCCGACTAAATTTAAATATATTACAGAGCGAATATAGTATTTCTTACATTCAAGACAAACTCGTCTTTGATCTTGAATAAGGTGAAATAGCTCGAAAATTTTCGAAATAACGGTATAAGAGGCTATTGCGGCGCTTGACTAAATACACGTCTTAATAATGCCGTAGTTCTTGCCGCCGGATCTTCACGAATATTCGCCTCTTCTTCCGCTACCAGTAAAAACAAACCGTCCAATGCCCGGTCGGTGGTATAAGTCTCAAGGTCTGCCTCAATGCGCGTAACCCCTGGAAGACGATTATAATTAGTGACAAGTTCGGTGTAGTATCGTGTGGCATCCACCTGCTCCAGCGCTTTGGTAACATGCGGTCGGAACAATTCTCTGAGCTTGTCTGAGGTGTTATCTCTTAAATAGCTTGTTGCAGCATCATGTTCGCCATTCAGTATTCCCCAGGCATCCGGAATACTCAGTCCCCTGATGGCCTCGACGAAAATCGGTCTTGCTTCCCGTGCTGCAGTTTCGGCACCTCGGTTGAGTGTCTTCACGAATTCGTCTACCTGACCACCAAGTCCTATTTGTCGTAACCTGCTCTCTACATTTCTGATTTCCGGAGGCAATGGAATGCGTATTTTATCATTTTCGTAATAACCATCTTCCTTCGAGGCCTCATCTGTACTAATGTTAGTACCTACCTCCAGTGCCTCCTTCAAGCCGCTCGCAACTTCAGATGTACTTAAGTCGCTCTGTCCCAAAACAGTATCTAGTGTTCTGTTAATCTGCTGGCTTGTGCATGCCTGAAAAGCAATACCTATTAGCAGTAGTGAATAAAGTTTATAGTTCATAGTATCTTTTTTAACATAAAACATTTCAGGTGATACTTGTTTATAAATAGGCAAGAAAATACCGTTAACTACTAAGTTATTGTACCGTATGGGTCGAAAAACCATTAAAGCTGAATTAATTACTATTGGAGACGAATTGCTCTATGGGCAGACCCTGGACACAAATACACAATGGATGAGCATCGCCCTTACCGCCATAGGTGTACAGGTGGTACACAAAAGCTCATTAGGCGACGAGGAAATCGCCATACTTGCGGCCCTCCACATTGCAGCAGCACGAGCAGACATTGTTCTGATTACCGGAGGGTTGGGTCCCACCAGAGATGATCTCACCAAAGATTGCCTGGCAAAATATTTTGGTACTGGCCTAAAGCTTCATGAAGCAGCGCTTGAGCAGATAAGTACCTATTTCAAAGGCCGTAACCGCATGATGAACCAGCTCAACCGAGACCAAGCCCTACTGCCTGAAAACTGTACCTACCTACCAAATACAGTAGGTACAGCCCCGGGTATGTGGTTTGAAAGTACTGATACGATTTTTGTATCAATGCCTGGCGTGCCTCATGAGATGAAAACGTTGATGAAAGATCACGTAATACCAAGGCTTCAGCAACATTTTGACTTACCAGAAATTGCTCACCTTATGCTAAGAACCGTCGGTCTGGCAGAGTCGATTATGGCTGAAAAATTGAGTACTTTTGAAGATGAACTGCCAGATAACATCAGCCTGGCGTACTTGCCGAGCCTTGGTGAAGTAAGGCTCAGGCTAACAGCCAGAGGCGATGATAAATTAAAAATGCAGGCAGACCTCATGATCCAAAAAGAAAAAATCTACCAGCACGTAGGAAAGTACATCTATGGTGAAGGTGATACTTCTTTATCTGAAAGCATTGGTAAATTATTGCAAGGGGAAAAGTATAAGCTTGCTACAGCAGAAAGTTGCACTGGCGGCAGAATCGGTCATAAGCTGGTTACTGTTCATGGCAGCTCTTCGCATTATGATGGTGGAATCATCGCATATAATAATACCGTTAAGCAGCACATACTGAATGTTCCGAAAGCGATATTAGAGCAGCATGGTGCAGTTTCTGAAGAAACAGTCAAGGCCATGGCCGAGGGCGTCTGCAAGCTATTGAAATCAGACTATGGCCTGGCCAGTACCGGTATCGCCGGACCTTCGGGTGGTTCTGATGAAAAACCAGTAGGCACAGTTTGGATTGGCCTCGCAACGCCAGAACAAACGATTGCAAAAAAATATTCCTTCGGAAAAGACCGGCTCATCAATATAGAGCTCACTGCAACCATTGCGCTCGGAATGCTATGGCAAAGTTTGCGTGAAAAGATTGGTTAAAATGATGTTTCTGCTAAATTTGTGGAAATTTAAAAATTGCAGTTAAAAAATTAAGTTTTAAATATAGATATACATGGCACTAGTTGAAATGGTAATGCCTAAAATGGGCGAAAGTATCATGGAAGGCACAATCCTTAGCTGGCTCAAACAAGTCGGTGACACAATAGAACAGGATGAATCTGTTCTGGAAGTGGCAACCGACAAGGTGGATACAGAAGTACCTGCAATACATGGTGGCATACTTAAAGAAATTCTTGCAAAAGAAGGCGATGTGGTAGAGGTTGGTAAACCTATCGCCATCATTAGCACTGAAGGTGATGAAGACAGTGCTCCTCAGGCCCCTGCGCAAAAAGAAAGCAGAAAAGATGAAGGCGCTGCCATTAGCTCCGAAGATATTAAAAAAGATAAAAGTCTTGCAAATCAGACTTCTGCTGATACTACAAGTTCAGACCGATTTTACTCTCCTTTGGTTATGAACATCGCCAGAAAAGAACAGATTCCCATGCAGGAGTTGGACAAAGTGCCTGGCACGGGCAAGGAAGGTCGCGTAACCAAGCGTGATATTCTTGCATATGTAGAAAACCGCGGAGCTGCCAAAGCTTCAGAGCCAGCAGCCCCAGCAAAAGCAGTCTCAATTACAGAGAGTATGCCGCCACCACAGCGCGTTGCTGTTTCTATCGGTGCTGAGGATGAAATCATTGAGATGGATCGCATGCGCAAAATGATTGCCCAGCGCATGGTAGATTCTAAGCGTATTTCCCCACATGTTACGTCATTCGTTGAAGCTGATGTAACTAATGTGGTCTTTTGGAGAAATCGCTATAAAAATGCTTTTAAGGAAAAGCAAGGTGATAATCTGACTTTTACCCCAATATTCATAGAAGCAGTCGTCAAGGCGATCAAAGATTATCCGATGATCAACATTTCTGTGGATGGTGACACTATTGTCAAAAAGAAGCATATCAATATCGGTATGGCCGTTGCACTCCCATCGGGCAACTTGATCGTTCCTGTCATTAAAGATGCTGATACTTTAAATATTACCGGACTTGCGAAAAAAGTCAATGAACTGGCCAGAAAAGCAAGAAATAACAAGCTTACTGCTGACGATTTGAGCGGCGGTACTTATACGGTTTCCAATGTAGGTTCATTTGGCAATGTCATGGGAACTCCTATTCTGATGCAGCCACAAGTGGGTATATTGGCTTTGGGCGCCATCGTCAAAAAGCCTTCGGTTATTGAAACTCCAACTGGTGATGCGATCGCTATTCGACACAAAATGTTCCTTTCCCACTCGTACGACCACCGGGTCGTAGACGGCTCATTGGGAGGCATGTTCGTAAGACGTGTAGCAGACTATCTCGAAAGGTTTGATAGCAGCGTCGGTATTTGAGTGAAATAAAATAAGTAGTAAGGGTTGAAGATAGTTGTATTCACTATTTTCAACCCTTTTTTGTTTATTTTAATCGATTCATAAGGCAGCTCTTTTCTCAATATATTGCTATCATGACCGATTTTAAAGACTACTTTTCTTCAAACGCTATAGCGTATGCCAAGGCTCGGCCAGAATATCCTGAAGCATTACTTGAGTTTCTATTGCGACTATGCAATGACCATCAATTGGCCTGGGATGCAGCCACAGGCAATGGGCAGGCCGCAAAAGGCCTATCACGTTATTTCGAGCAGGTGATCGCCACAGATGCCAGCGTAACGCAGATCGCATCAGCACCGAATATAGTGAATGTCAGATACCGGGTAGAGAAAGCCGAATCGCCCGGTAACATTGCGACTAAATCACTTGACCTTATCTGCATGGCACAAGCTTACCACTGGGTGGATGCTGAAAAATTTCTGGCTACCGCAGACCATCTGCTAAAGCCGAACGGCGTCCTCGCTATCTGGTGTTATGGCTTACTAAAGATTCGCCCTGACATAGATAAAATTATTTCGGAATTTTATCATCAAACCTTATCAGGTTGCTGGCCTGAAGAAAGGCAGCATATTGACGATAAATATACCACATTGCCCTTCCCCTATCCTGAAATGGAGACACCTGACTTCACAATGGAACAAGACTGGACTTGCTCAGAATGCCTTCAATACTTGCAAACCTGGTCAGCTGTAAAAAGATATGAACACGAGCATCATGTCAATCCGATATCAATATTAGCCAAAAGCTTATCTCATGTATATAAAGAAAAGCTAACTGTGCGCTGGCCCATTTACTTGAAGGTGGGAAGAAAAGACATAGTTTAATCTAAAGCTCTCATAAATGTCACTTTTCCTGCTATGTCCTTCATATTTCACAGAAAGACAGCATACAGTATTGCAGCTTTTTAGCGACACAGCCTAGCATTGTTATAAAGCAAAATCTACTGCTTCATGCGAACTCAGACTGCTTTGATAAAATTATGTATAGCCTCATAAATAGTGCTCAGTTCCTCTTCATTAATGACGTAGGGAGGCAGAATGTAAATAACATTACCCAAAGGTCTTAATAAGATATTTTGATCCATAAAATAGCTATAGATACTATTTCGGGCTTTGTTGAAATAGGTGGTAGATTCTTCATTTTTCAGTTCAAATGCCAGCATCGTTCCCAGATTTCTGACGGACTTGATCTTGTTATTCTGCCGTAATTCATCCGCAAAGCGCTGATGACGCTGCTCAATGAAGCGAATATTTTGTAGACAGCTTTCTTCTTGCAACAAATCAAGACTCGCCAATGCGGTGGTACAGGCTATTGGATTGGCTGTAAAGCTATGACCGTGGAAAAAGGTTTTCGTCCACTCAGCGGCATCGTACGCTTCTACAACGGCTGCACTGCAAGAAGTGACTCCTAAAGCCATTGTACCCCCTGTAAGGCCTTTGCTTAGGCAAAATATGTCCGGTGATGCTTCGACATAGTCCGTAGCAAAGAATTTTCCGGTACGGTAAAAGCCTGTCATGACCTCGTCCGCAATGCAAAGCGTTTGATGCTTTTGTGCCAGTTTGATGAGTTTGTTGAGTAAAGGTGCCTCATAGGTCCTCATACCAGCTGACCCTTGCAGCAGGGGTTCAAAGATAAAAGCCGCGACATCTTCCGTAGCCAGCAATTCCGAAAAACGGTTGAGGATGGCTTCATCATTGTCACCCGTCGGAAAGGGGATAAAATCGACATCAAATAAAAATGAATGAAATGGTGCGGTAAATGCACCTCTATCTCCAACGGCCATGGCGCCAAAAGTATCGCCATGGTAAGCCCCTTCTATGGCGATAATCTTCTTCCGCTGTTCCCCTTTATTATACCAGTATTGGAAAGCCATTTTTATCGCTACTTCCACTGCGGTGCTCCCATTATCAGAGTAAAAGATCTTATCCTGATTTTCAGGCAAAACCTTTAAAAGTCTTTCAGCCAGATGAATGGCAGGTGGATGGCTAAATCCGGCAAAGATCACATGTTCCAGCGTTTTGGCTTGTGCTGCTATTTTCTCCGCGATATAAGGATGTGAATGACCATGAATATTTACCCACCAGGAAGAGATAGCATCCAATACTGCCCTATCCTCTGCAGTATAAAGCCAGCAACCTTTTGCACTGCTAATGATTACAGGAGTTACCGCTCCCTGCAGTGGAGTGAAAGGATGCCATATATACTGTGCATCTTTTTCACTGAGCGTCAAGCTTTGTAAGGTTTCTTCGGAGTTCTTCAGCATATTGATCAATAATTTGTGTTGTGAGCGTCTCTTCCTGCTTAATCCTAAGCAAACAAGGAGTTTTGGCAAAGTTAAGAATTACCCGCTCAGAAGCTGCATTTTCATTCCCATTAAAAACTATTCCAAGAATGCGAATTCCCCGGGATTGTAATGCCTCAATGCTTAGCAAACTATGGTTGATAGAGCCCAGGTATAAGTTGCAGACCAGCACCACGGGCACATTCAAATGCTGAATAAGGTCAATGATCAGCTTTTCTTCATTCACGGGCACCATAAGCCCACCGGCGCCTTCCACAATAAGCGGATCGGCAGCGGGCAAGGCAAAATCTTCTAATTGCATCGTCAAACCATCAATGGCTGCAGCAGCATGTGGAGAAGCCGGCGTTTTTAATGCATACCGGGATGGGAGAATCTTATGTTCAGGAAGGCTAATTAATTTTTTAACTGCGGTGACGTCCGCAGGAAGCCCTGCCTGAATCGGCTTCCAGTAACTGGCATTCAGCGCTTTGATAAATATCGCACTGACCAAGGTCTTGCCGCTATCGGTACCAATGGCAGTAATGAATAGTTTTGAACGATTGTCAGACATTATTATATTTAGTTAAATGGCTTTATCAGATTGAAGAAATTATCCAGCTCTGCTTTCGTATTAAAGCTATGAAGACAAACTCTTAATCCCTCTTCTCCTGCCGGCACGGTTGGTGGCAAAATTGGCAGGCAGTTAATTTTGGCCTCGGCAAGTTTTATTGAACATTGCATCAAGGTGGAACGATCGCTGAATTGAATAAATTGAATTGGACCGTCATTGGCCGTGATTTTAAAAGTCGCCCCTGCGATAGCACGCTGTTTTTGATGGAAATAGCTGATGATACTATCCAGCATTTTTCGCTCAAGCTGATGCCCCTCCATGTATTCCAGTGTCGCTAATATAGCCGCTATACTCTCCGGTGGCATCGCTGTAGTATATATAAAAGACCGGGCGGTATTGACCAGGAATTGCTTGAGCAAGTCAGTGCCGACAATACAAGCCCCATGTAAACCCATTGCTTTTCCAAAGGTATGAATACGGGCAAAAACGTGTTTTTCCAGCTTTTCATGTACAGTCATGCCAGCGCCCATTTCCCCTACGATACCTGTACTATGGGCTTCATCGACAATCACCGCTG
>JBGSXH010000191.1:0-4523 GCA_041751515.1 Cyclobacteriaceae bacterium
TAGCCTGGCTGCTGTTTTTGCTTTTAATACTGTCAGCAAAGCATTGATATTTTCTGAAGACAAAATGCTGGCTTTTGAAGAGCCCATGTATGACAGTTTGCGGCGCACTACGCCCAAAGACATTTATCATAACTCCCAAGAATACGGAGAAAGCGTTGCCAGGGCTATTCTGGCCTGGGCCCATGAAGATGGCTACAGACAAACCCGTGGTTTTAAATATTCTCTGCTCAACGAGCCAGGGAAATGGTCTCCTACTCCACCCGCCTACATGGATGCTATAGAACCGCACTGGAACGAAATAAGGCCATTTACACTGGATTCTGCTGCCCAATTTGCTCCTGCGGTGGCTCCTTCCTTTGATCTTGACCCTGAAAGCAAATTTCAAAAAGAAGTAAGAGAAGTATATGAAATTTCTCAAAATCTCAGCGAGGAACAACAAAATATAGCGGCATTCTGGGACTGTAATCCGTATGTTATGAATACGGTTGGCCATGTGATGTATGCTACTAAAAAAATTACTCCCGGCGGGCATTGGATGGGTATCGCCCAAATTGCGGCAAAAAATAGTAATGCCGACTTTGCTACCACGGCAGAAGCCTACGCAAGGACATCGGTGGCATTAGCTGATGCTTTTATCAGCTGCTGGGACGAAAAATTTCGCAGCAATGTCATCAGGCCGGAGACAGTAATCAATACCTTGATCGATGATAATTGGGCACCGCTCCTTCAAACACCCCCGTTTCCGGAATACCCAAGCGGACATAGCGTCATATCAACAGCAGCAGCCATTACCCTCACGGATTTGTTTGGTGATAATTTTGCTTTTGAGGACGATACTGAAGTAAAATATGGTCTTCCTTCCCGCAGCTTTACTTCATTCAAACAAGCTGCGGAAGAAGCAGCCATCAGCAGGCTTTATGGAGGCATCCATTTTATGCCAGCCATTGAACAGGGTGTTCTGGAAGGCCAGGCAGTCGGACAGCATGTCGTCAAAAAAATAACTACGAGAGCTAATAAGGAAAATGAACAGTTAAGCAGTAATATTCGTGCCTCAGAGTAAACAGGCTACTTTATAGCTACAGATTTCAAAGCATTTAGTGGAAAACTTCTACTGAAACAGTGTTTTACAGATAGCTGTCGAACCAGTAATCTGGAGGGTACCATAACATCGTAGACCATTTTGAGGTTAATTCTCTCAATGCAACCTCAAAAACCCTTAAAACCTTATGCGCAGCCGCCGAAATTTTCTACAAAAGCTTACCGCCTCAGCCATCAGCATTCCATTTCTTCCCTCTATCGATCCCTCGTTCTTGCGAACAATTGAAGCTGAAGAAAAACAATTGAAAGTTGCCATTATGGGACTGGGATCATACGGCAGCAGAGTGGCCGAAGCCATGCAGTCATCAAAACGTGCTAAACTTACAGGCGTCATTAGTGGCACTCCTTCCAAAATAAAGGATTGGCAGAAAAAGTACGATATCCCTGAAGCCAATTGCTATAATTACGAAAACTTCGATGCAGTAAAAGATAACCCGGATATCGATGCGATCTATGTCATTACTCCTAATGCGCAGCATCACGGACAGGTGATCAGAATAGCGAAAGCTGGCAAACATGCCATTTGCGAGAAGCCTATGGCCATCAGTGCCAAAGAAGGACAGGAAATGATTGAAGCTTGTAATGCTGCTAATGTCAAGTTATTGGTAGGCTACAGAATGCACTTTGAAGCCAATACGCTGGAGATCGTGCGCATGCGCGAAGAAGGTGAACTTGGAGAGATAAGATTTTTCCAAGGGCTTAGTGGTTTCGATATCGGTGACCCTGACCAATGGCGGCTGGATAAATCCCTGGCTGGCGGTGGTGCCATGATGGACATCGGTATTTATGCTATCAATGGCGCACGCTACATGGTAGGAGAAGAACCGGAATGGGTAACGGCGCAGGAGACTAAAACGAAACCTGAAAAGTTCAAAGAAGGTGTAGATGAAACGATCCAATTTCAATTGGGCTTTCCAAGTGGTGCTGTTGCCTCCTGCCTCTCGACCTATAATATGAGCCATCTGGACCGCTTCTTTCTCAATGGAGAAAAAGGCTTTGCATCACTTAACCCGGCAACGGGCTATGGGCCAATAGAAGGGGAAACGCATGAAGGGAAATTGAAAAAGCCGCATGAGACGCATCAGACAGTTCAGATGGATGAAATGGCCAAAATTATATTGGAAGGAAACCAACCAAAAATTCCGGTAGATGGAGCAGAAGGACTGAAAGATTTAAAAATAATTGATGCCATTTATCAGGCGGTGGCTAGTGGAGATAAAGTTAAGCTATAGACTGCAATGGCTTTTCATGAACCACCTCTTGAAGACCCCATTAGCGAATTCTCAAAAATCTGCAAACATTTCTATTGCTCAGTACTTTAATTTACTATGTAGTAACATATTAAATGCGCTACAAACTGATAATGGAATCACAAGTAGTTTATGGGTGAAGACGAATTAATTAGATTAGGAGATTGGCATCGCATGCTGCTGGGAGACGCGCCTGTTGAGTTTATGGTGGAAGTGTTTTTTCGAACCATCTTCTTATATATCCTATTGTTAATTGTGCTGCGCCTCCTTGGCAAGCAAATGGCCGCTCAAGCCAGCATCCTGGAGATGACTGTCATGATTACACTTGGTGCTATCGTTGGCCTCCCGATGCAGGACCCAGCCACCGGCTTGGCCAATGGCGTAGTGATTCTAGTATGCGTGTTGAGCATTCAGCGTCTAACGAATTGGTATTCTTACAAAAATAAAAAATTTGAAGAATATGTTAAAGGGCAGGCTACCCTCCTGATCAAAGATGGTACACTTAATCTAAATGCTATGCGAAAAGCAAAATTGTCGCAAAATCAACTATTCTCCCTGCTTCGGGGAGAGAAAATTCAACATTTGGGGACATTGCAGCGCGTATATCTGGAAGCTTCAGGTGATGTAAGCATATTCAAATTTAAAAATCCCCGATCTGGTCTGACGATAATACCTGATGAAGATAAAGCCCTGTCTAAGAGCATCCAATTTAGTCAGGAAGATATGGTTTGTACCAACTGCGGCACAATTAAGTCGGAAGATGATTGTTGTAAAGGATGTAACTTAGATAATTTTTCATCTGTCGTGAGGGCTTAAATAGCAAAATTAACGCTGCTCGAATCTATGCAAGACAATGATCTAGACATTTTTGATTTTCGCCGAATCTTCATGGGAGATGTGGCGCCGGAGTTTCTAATAGAAACTGTCATCAGAATTGTGTTTATATATATTCTGCTGGTAGTCTCTTTACGAATGATGGGAAAGAGAATGTCTTCCACCTTGAATAGAAATGAAATGGCCGCCATGGTTTCTATGGCCGCAGCCATTGGTGTGCCGATGCAGGTACCAGACAGGGGTTTGCTTCCCGCTGTTATTATTGCCATTATTGTTATTGGCACACAGCGAGGATTGGCCTTTTTAATGCTAAAGAAAAGCAAATTTGAAACCATTACTCAGGGAAATATAAGTACCATAGTGCATGATGGATATCTAAACCTGAAAGAGATGGAAAGTACCGGTTTTTCCAAGGAACTTATATATTCGCAACTTCGAAATGAAGGCATTAGTAATTTAGGTACAGTTCAACGCTTGTACCTGGAATCAAATGGAGGTTTTTCTCTTGTCAAGAAGGATAAACCGAGTCCCGGACTATCCACCATTCCTTTCTGGGACAAAGAGTTTAACGACCTGCAAGAGAAAGATGACAATGTGATGGCCTGTATTAACTGCGGTAAACTTTTTGAAAAGCAGCCCATCGATCATGATACAGAATGCAATCACTGTGGAAGCAAAAAGAAAACCAGTGCAACGTACGCATCAGAGGAGTAAAAATCACCACTCACTTGAATGGTAATCAACTAACCCATTGGAATTATTGAGTAGCCGTTCTCAGCTTATCCAAAAGATTGTTTAAAATACTGGCTTCCTCCTTGGAAATGACCTTTAGAGAATTTTCCCAGGATGTCATATGATCATCCATTTCCGCCAGTAAATCCAGCCCTTCTTCTGTAATAATCACATCCACAGCACGCCTGTCATTGGAACATTGTTTTCTGGCAACCAGTTTTTTTTCTTCCAGCTTATCAACAATACGCGATGCATTAGACATTCTGTCGAGCATGCGCTCAATAATGAGATTAATGGTCGCAGGCTTACCCTTCTGCCCTCGTAAAATACGTAAAACGTTATATTGAGGCCCCGTAAGATTGTATCTTTTAAAAATGCCGCCCTGTTGTTCGTTGAGCCAGCTACAGGTATACATAAGGTTAACAACTACTTTATTGTATTCGCTGTGAAACTTGCCTTGCTTTATATCGTCTTCTAAACTCATAATTTTCGTGTTGCTGCACAAATATAACGATTCGTACGAAACGAGGTTTAGCAATTGCAATTAATGTCTTAGCTTTGTTAAACAAAAAAGAGGAATTTCTATCTTCATGTCTCATTTATCCCTTT
>JBGSXH010000192.1:0-2456 GCA_041751515.1 Cyclobacteriaceae bacterium
ATTATTTATGGATAAATAAGGTTATTAATTTCACAATCAACGACTTAAAAATGTAATTTTCTCCGGAGACAACAACTAACTCTTTATATATATTATTCAATCATTTTTCACTACGGACCTAGTTTCCAAAAAATACAGCTGTATGCAAATCTATCCATATTTAAGTCACTTTTTGTCGATGGCTTCCACACTCCTCCTCCTCTCTTGCGAACAGCAAAAAGCACTCGATAACCCGCCTGAAGCAACCGACATTGCCACAATCACCGCCATCAGCGCAGAACGAGCAGCGGCATTTAATGCAGGCGATGCCGAAGGTATTGCTGTGCACTTTTCAGATGAAGCATTTTTAATTGCGCCCGGGACGAAAACGCTGCAAGGCCTTGAAGCAGTACAGCAATACTATCAAGCCATTTTCGATGTTTATGAAACCGAGCTGGAAAGCGGTTATGAATCTGTAAAGGTCGACGGCGACCTGGCCTATGGTCGAGGCTTTGCGACGGTAACCTTAAAGCCCAAAGCAGGCGGAAAAAAGATCATTTCCACATCAAAATATCTCAATATCCTGGAACGGCAGACAGACGGCAGCTGGAAAACCACGCACGACATCTGGAACGATAATCAGGAAACGCCAGGAACTTCTGTGCCGCAACTATTACCATAATTACACCAACCTATTTCTAACAATATAACTCAATTGCAAGTCTTGAATTTATAAAATAATATTTGTAAATTGTCTGCTATTCAATAGATTATATAAATCATTTCTATTTTTTCAGATATGATGCCTGTTATACTTCATATTGTCACGTACCTGCTTCTGTACGTCTCCGGTGCAAGTCCCTCATCAGAAGCACTGATCAATGCGCATAAAAATGCAGCAACATCAAAAACGGAAATCAAAGCCAAATGGCAGGAGTTTATCGTAGCCTGGCATGCGCAGGACGCTGAAGCATGCGCCTCATTTTATGCAGAAAACGGCATACTCATCGCACCGGACTTTCCAGTCCTCGAGGGTAGGAAGCCCATCGCTACCTTTTACGACGATTTGTTTGCTGCCAACCAGTCTTCACTTTACCGGCATGAAACCATATCCTTGAAAGAAAATGAAAATGACTGCATTGAAAGGGGCCAATTTTCAGTAGACTGGATAAGGAACGATGGTACAGCATGGGAATTCGCAGCCCGCAGCCTTGCACACTGGGTAAAAACAGATGATGACTGGGAAATACAGGCTTTCATTTTCAACCAGGGGCCTTAACAGCAAAATGGCTTCAATACTTTTACAAAACCAACAACAAGCCAAATAGCCAATCAAAACATCCTTTGCACCACTCTATTCAGGAACCGCCTGAACTCTACACTATGAAAACCGCTACCCTTTTTCTCATCTGCTTTGTCCCGCTGGGACTATTTGCCCAGGACAATGAACTCAGTCAAAAATTAGATGCGCTGAAGACACATATCAGCAAAGTGGAAAGCGACAAAAAGACCTTTTCACAACAGCTTTCCTACGAGGCCAATCATCCCTACCGCCTTGAACTTATTACCGAGGAAACAGACAGCAAAGGGCGGACAAGGAGCACCAAGGCTGTCTTTAATTTAGGACTGGTAGACAAAAACCTGGTAAGGCGCGAAAATGCCCGCGACCTGATGTGGGTAAATGCCAAAACCGGCAAAACTCCGGCAATCAAGATTTATGAAGATGGCGTCCTGGGCAATTATACTGATGCCCTGCTCATCTATAGCAGCAATGTCGACCAGGCCCGGGAAATTGAAGATCTGCTAAAGCAGGCCATTCCTTTGGCAGAAAACGCCTGGAAAGCGTCCATGTCCCTGCCCTCCGAACAGCAGGAGCTGGAAAATTGGCTGTCAGCAAACATCATAGATACCGATGCCGGCGATATCAGCTTTAAGCAAAGCCTGATGCCCGACCAAAGCAACAGCGGGCAACTCTGGCTCAACCAGGAAGAACATACGGAAAAAGGACTGAAGAAATCACAGCGTTTTGGCCTCAACCCTGCCGACCTGCATGAGCCCTCCATTCAAATTAATATTCGCAGAAAGCAAATCAGCATCGATGCAGATGTCCGACAAAAGCAACCCTTTATCAGCCTGGAAGAAAACGGTGAGCTGAAAAATTTCGTCAAATCCATCAGCTTGTATGCCAATGACCTCGAGCAGGCCCAAAGCATTGTGCAGGCTTTGAAACTGCTCGTTCCCCAGGCGCGCGGCGCTACAGAAAACGCCCTGCCTCAGCCAGGCTCCTTCTCCGAAGGGCAGGAAATGCTCAGCCAGGCGGTCCAGCACTTTACTGTCAACGACAATGCATTTGAGCAGTCGCTGGGTGAGCAGCCGGTGGCAGTCTATCAGCGGCAGCACAACCATGCCAAAGGCAGCCTCCACGAGCGCTTCATTTTCGATTTGTTGACCTCAATGCGCAATCCATCAACATCAGC
>JBGSXH010000193.1:0-6909 GCA_041751515.1 Cyclobacteriaceae bacterium
TGGCAATAGTTTAAATAGTCTCCCTGATGATTTGTATTATTACGATCAGCTTCAGCAACCTTACAGTATAGAAACGCAAAAATTTGCCAATACAATTAGTGTAATTCAGTCAAATTTGAACGATAGTATTGTTTACCGCGATTTGCGCAAGGAAATATATGCCGAAGGCGTGGGGCTAATCTTTAGTGAGTTAATACAGCTGTCATATTGCACAGAAACAGCCTGTTTAGGTCAAATGGAGATTGAAGCTGGAGAAATTCTTGTGAAATCATTAGTCTATTCGCCAACGGAATAACTGGATTCTGGAATTTCAAAGCGTGATAGAGATGTAATATTTTTACATAATCTGAAATTTCCTCTTACAGATATCCTAAATCAATCTACAACTTACTGAAACTGAAAGCTTAACATTTTTCTTTAAAACATAAATATGTTATGTTGCTGATATAAACGCAATTATTATTTTTAAAGCACGTCATAATAATAACATTTTTTGAACATTAAATAATTGGTCTGCTATGGAATGAAATAGCGTTACCTAAACAGCTTCACCGTTGTATTTAGCGCACCAAATAAAAGGATATAAACATGGAATCTGCATGAGAAAGGCAAAACAGTTACTTGAAATCGATATGATTTCCGGTCTACGACAGCCAAAGTCAATATGATTACATGTGGCAATTTAAAATTAATGATATACGCATGAAATGGTTTAAAGTCTGCCTGCTTATTTATGTTGTCGGAGTATGTGATTTAAATGCGCAGGAGATCAATAGGTATTGGATACAGTTTTCCGATAAGAATGGTACCGCGTTCAGTTTAGATAACCCTGAAGACTATCTTTCTGAGAAAGCCCTCGCAAGGCGGGCAAGGCAACAAATAGCATTGGACTCTACAGACCTACCACCTTCACAAACGTACAAAGACATCATTGCAGAAAATGATATGAGAGTAGTATCTCAGTCTCGCTGGATGAATGGCATTCTCGTAGAAGCTACAGAAGAGCAGATGTTAGAAATCAGCTCATTACATTTTATTGACTCCACTTTTCTTGCCGCGCCAGGGCCAGTTCCCAGTCCTGTAGTTAACGTACAATCCAACCATTGGCGCAAACGCCAGCGCATGGTCAATTCTGACAATCAGAATCAACTATTAGGTATCGATGTCATGCATCAGTATAATTTCTCAGGTGATAATATGCTGGTGGCTGTATTGGATGGTGGCTTTCTTGGGACTGAATCGAATGACTATTTTGACCATGTCTTTCAGAATAATCAGCTTGTCGCCACTTATGATTTCGTCCACTATACAGATAGGGTTTTTCACAGTTCTGACCATGGAACAAGGGCATTTTCAACCATTGGCGCGAGAGGAGATAACTATATAGGAGGTGCACCCGATGCAGATTTTATGTTAATTGTCACCGAGGACGTAGCAACAGAATTCAGAGTTGAAGAAATTAACTGGCTATTAGGCGCTGAAATGGCTGATAGTGCAGGTGCTGATGTCATATCAACTTCATTGGGATACACCGTCTTCAATGATGAAAGCATGAACTATACCCCAGGTGATCTGAATGGAGAAACAGCTTTCATTTCCACAGCGGCCAATAACCTCAGCAAAAAAGGTATAGTGGGTGTCTTCAGTGTCGGTAATGAAGGAAATATCGCCTGGCAAACTGTGGCGACAGCTGCTGACGCCAAAAACATACTTAGTGTTGGCGCCATAGACATTAGAGGGAACAAAGCCAGCTTCAGCTCAACAGGACCCACGGTAGATGGCAGAATAAAACCGGAGCTTTCTGCGATAGGTTATGGCGCTATTGTGATCGATAGGACAGGAAACATTACTACAGCATACGGCACTTCCTTCTCTGCTCCTCAGGTAGCTGGCCTTGCTGCTGGCTTGTGGCAAGCACTACCTGAACTAACTGCTCTTGAACTGATGGCATTACTCAAAAACACTGCTGATAACGCTGCTAATCCTACGAATGAACTTGGTTTTGGAGTACCCAATTTCCAGCGTGCCTACAATATTACGCATATAGCGGAACAGGAGACCGAAGCTACGGGCTTTTTGATTTACCCTAATCCGTTCACAGACGAAAGCGTATTCCTAGAAAGAAAAGACGATTTGGAATTTCAGGATCTTTGTGTGACCATCCGAGATTTAAACGGAAGATCATTGCAGGAATTACAACTTGATGGCCGAAACAATAGAAAATGGCTAGTGCCTTTAGCGCATATTTCACCAGGAATTTATACCGTTTCTATTCAGGCAGATGAAAAGGCCTATCAGTACAAGCTGGTAAAGAACTAAAAATATAGTATACTTGCCTTCTTTTCGAAGTATATTAATCATTTCTATGGTACGGTATTTTATGTTTTTCATGTTGTGTTTTGTTTTATCCGGTTGTGGATCAGAGAATAGCACAAATGAAGTAATAGCATCTGATGGAGTTACTGGCTCAGATACAAGCGATATTGAGGGAGAATCCACAGTCCGTAAACTTGCATTACCCGCTGATACCTTATTTCAAATGTTTCCCCCAATAATCGAAGGGTACAGCAGAACCAGCGAAAATAGTCGTCATATTGATAATATTGGTGCTTCACAATTTAGTACAGCGCGTCAGCAATACAAAGGCGCCAAAGGTGAATTAATAGACATTATTCTTACTGACTATAATGCAGCTCCAGCCTTATATGAGGGTGCGCTGTCTTTCTATTTCTCAGGGATGAAATTAGAGGAAAAAGGGCGAAGAATGGAAAGTTTTGAAGTAGGAGAGCAAATTATTGGATGGTCGGCCATTGATACTGAACAAAACGAATATGCAGTATTTGCGGGCTATGATAACCGTTATTACCTATCATTAAACTCAAATAGTGTCGACGATATTAATGTACTATTCAATCTGTTGGAAAACTTTCCATTTGAGAACTTACCTTAATAGATCATAAGGCATACCTTCACTGTTGTTGCAATTTATTATCTAATATCCATATCTTTACAGAGCCTTTAAAATGGCGTTTTTCAACCTAACTATCTATTGATTTAGTTATTATGAGCCCTATTATAGCGCCATCAGTATTAGCTGCAGATTTTGCCAATCTTCAGCAGGAAATTGAAATGCTTAACGAAAGTGATGCCGACTGGATCCATATTGATATAATGGATGGGAGTTTTGTGCCCAATATTTCCTTTGGTATCCCTGTCTGTGAAGCCATTGCAAGGTATGCTCAAAAACCCTTGGACGTACATTTAATGATTGAAAAGCCAGAGCGATATGTGGAAGCGTTCAGGAATGCAGGTGCACATCTCATTTCTGTGCACTATGAAGCTTGCCCGCATCTTCATCGAAATATTCAGCAAATCAAGGATCTTGGCTGTAAAGTTGGCGTGGCTGTCAACCCGCATACGCCGGTTCTATTACTGGAAGACTGCATCAATGACATTGACATGGTCTGTATTATGTCTGTAAATCCAGGTTTTGGCGGGCAGAAATTTATTGAAAATACGTACAGGAAAGTCCGCGTTCTAAAAGAAATTATTTCTGATAATAATGCGAATACTTTAATCGAGATAGATGGGGGAGTAGTGGCAGGCAATGCCAAAGCACTGCTGGATGCAGGTGCTGATGTTTTGGTTGCAGGTAGTTTCGTCTTCAAATCCAATGATCCTAAAGCTACGATAAGTGACCTGAAAACCATCGTGACAGTCACGGACAGTAATGCCAATGCATGAAGCTTTTTCTCTCATTAACATTGTGCTTATGGTCAATTCATACTTTCAGTATTGCTCAGGAAAGTATTGTTTCATTTAAAATAATGAACGAATACAATCAGGAAGTGAGCAATGCAGCTATAAGCATTACTGGTTTTCTGACATTGAACACAATCTCCGATGCTAATGGGACGTTCAGTATTCCCAGTCCAGAGGGAGAAATTGTCATATCAATCACACACCTGGAATATCATCCATTTTCTCAGACATTAGCCCGACCATTTTCTGACTCAACGACTATTTTAGTCCTCACCTCTCCAAACAAACTATTGGAACAGGTAGAGATTTACTCCCAAAAACATAACCCAGCCAGGAACGAAGCGGGCATAGTTGAAATTAACCCTAAACACGCAAAGAATACTCCTTCTGCATTTGGAGATTTTACCAGTGTACTTTCATCACTTCCTGGTGTATTTGCGGGCAATGAATTGTCTTCTGCCTACAATGTACGAGGAGGTAACTTTGAGGAAAACCTTGTTTATGTCAATGACATCCCTGTTTACAGACCTTTTTTAATTCGGGCAGGGCAGCAGGAGGGGCTAAGCTTCATCAACCCAGACATGGTAGATAATATTCGGTTTTCAGCAGGGGGCTGGCAGGCACAATATGGCGATAGACTCTCATCCAGTCTGAATGTCGAATATCGCGAACCTAAAGCTTTTGGTGCTGGCCTTAGTATAGGGCTACTTGGTGGAAATGCTTATGCCCAAGGAATTTCCGCTAATAAAAGGACCAGCTATCTGTTCGGTCTGCGACATAAAGCTTCCAGGTACTTATTAAACACGCTGGACGTCGCAGGTCAATATTTCCCTCAGTTCACAGATATTCAGGCACTGGTCACGCACGATCTTTCAAAGGAAAAGGACGGCAAAACAACCATTAGCAGCCTCTCCGCCTATGCCCGTAACAGGTACCAACTGGAGCCCGAAGTGCAGGAAACTTCATTTGGCACCTTATCGGATCCCTTACGTCTTACCGTAGCATTCGGCGGAAACGAATTTATGTCTTACGACACTTACCAGCAGGCATTCAAATTAAGTCATCATTGGACAGAAGCTTTCCAAAGCGACTTAATACTATCCGCGGTGCTGACCAGAGAAAGAGAGTTTCAGAACATCGAAGCTGCCTATCGTCTTTGCGATGTATTGCAGGACCCTAATGACCCTGAAGGACAGGATTGCAATGCTATAAGAGGTGTTGGTTCCTATTTTAACTACGGCCGAAATAGCCTGGAAGCTGGAATATTTTCTGCAGAATGGCGAAATGAATATAAGATTGGTGATAACCATAATATTAAATTTGGCATCGGCATAAAGCATGAGAACATTCAGGATGTATTGAATGAATATCGTTTTGCAGACAGCTCAGGCTTCGTTAGCATCACTGAACAGGTAAACTCAGAAGCAAATCTCCGCAGTAACAGACTTCAGGCATTTCTCCAGCATACCGCTGTCATCAACAGTAGTCACCAAATCACCTATGGGGTACGACTCCATCACTGGAGCTTGAACCAGCAGCTTGTGGTCAGTCCGCGGTTACAATACGCCATTGCACCGGAATGGCGAAGGGATTTTGTTTTCCGTATGGCTACGGGTTTATACCAGCAACCACCATTTTACAGAGAACTTCGCAACTTTAGTGGTGAATTAAATGAGGGACTACTGGCCCAAAGAAGCTGGCATAACATTGTTGGTTTTGACTATAATTTTCTCATGTGGAACAGGCCCTTTACATTGATAGTGGAAGCCTACTATAAATACATGGACCGCATCGTACCTTATGATATTGATAATTTACGGCTTCGTTATTATGGAGAGAATCTCGCCACAGCATATGCAACAGGCATCGATTTTCGACTTAGCGGTGAGTTCATACCCGGAGCAGAATCATGGTTTAGTCTGGGCTTAATGCAAAGCAGGGAAAATGTACAGGGGGACCCTCGGGGTTATATTCCAAGGCCTACCGACCAGTTGATTAATTTAGGTATTTTTTTTCAGGATCATATTCCCAATGATCCTTCATTAAAACTCCGACTCCACCTAGCGTACGCTACAGGGCTTCCGTTCGGTCCTCCGAGCAATATGATGTTTAGAAATGTATTTACTGCCACAGATTACAAAAGAGTAGACATTGGCGTTTTCAAGCACTTTAATATGGGCCAGGACAGGCTCAAATTACAACCAAAAACGATAGCTGCAGGTGTAGAAATTCTCAATCTCTTGGCGAACAACAATGTAATGTCATATAGTTGGATTTCCGATGTTAACAATATTCAGTTTGCAGTCCCCAATGTTCTGTCTGCCAGGTTTTTGAATATCAAACTATCTGCAGAATTTTAATCTTTACTTGAGCTGCGCTCTAAAAATATTCCGGCTGCCTCGATAGTTTTCTTATCATTGCCAATAAAAACCTTATCCTTAATAAGAAGTACCGGTCGCTTGAGTGCTGTATATTCCTGCGCCAGCAAAATGCCGTAATCGTTCTCTGTCAGTGCCTTTCCTTTGTACTCAGGCGTTTGAAATAATTTTCCTCTTTTATTGATAATTGCTTCAAAACTTCCGGCCCGTGCAGCAAGATATTCTACTTCTTCAGTATTTAGGGGGTTAGTCTTAATGTCTCTCAATTTAATATCATAATCCCTTATGGACAATGTCTTCATGATTTTCTTACAAGTGGAGCAAGTAGATAGGTATATAAAAGTATTATTCATGCCACAAATGTAATAATGCTTAAACAAAATTGGTTCCTTTCATTTATTATATTTACTGTCACAAATTTCAATACATGATTAAAATTTTTCCCAAGCTATTTTTGGTGATAGTGTTCATATGGTTCGCTTATCCATCAAGTCTGCAGGCGCAATTTGAGCTACCTTATTATCCTGCTGGTCCAGGTTTTTCTTTGGGTGATAAGGATAGCTTATATGTGATGAACATTCGCTTCAGAATTCAGTCTCGACTGGAAATGGATTCACGGTCTGGTAACGACCTGAGTCTAGCCAATGAGCAAGCCAGAATTGAAAGATTGCGGCTGAGACTCGACGGGCTGCTTTACCATGAAAATCTGACGTATATCATCCAGCTAGGTTTTTCACAACTGGACATGGACATGAATACTGGAAGCCTG
>JBGSXH010000194.1:0-4088 GCA_041751515.1 Cyclobacteriaceae bacterium
TCGCCAAACATCATTGGCTGCCCCGGCTGTGTTCCCGGCAGGTTCATGGAAATGTTTTCAATGCTAGCAGTAATGCCATAAATGCTGAAAAGAGAAAGTGCTATCAGAATCCAAAAAGTTCTGTAGCGGTACATCTTTCGAAATTCTAATAGCCAAAGATTAATTAAGTGCATAGGAATGTGTTTTGCTGAATTAAGAAGCTAAGATCTGCAGAAACTGGCCTTCCAGATTTTGCTGTACAGTTTGCAGGTGGTCAATATAAATGCCTCTTTCTGCAAGACTTTGGTTGATTTTTGCTGCGGTATAACTTTCTTCCAATACTACTTTTACCATTTTGCTTTCAATAGTTGCCTGCTTTACACCGACTGTAGTTTTACAGGCTGCGACCAGGGCTTCCAGGTCTTCATGCCCCAGCAATAAGGTTCGGGTATTGCCGAGCAATGCTGCTACAGCACCCTCAAAGCGCAGGTCGCCATTTTTCAACACCGCGACGTGGGTGCATACCTTTTGTACTTCGTCAAGCATATGGCTGGCAAGCACAATAGTTTTTCCTTGCTTGGACAGGCTTATGATCAGATTACGCACTTCAGCGATGCCCTGCGGGTCCAGTCCATTGGTGGGCTCGTCCAAAATAAGCACTTGCGGATCATTGAGCAGAGCGCCGGCAATGGCAAGCCGCTGTCGCATGCCCAGAGAGTAAGCACTGAATTTGAGTGCCTTATAACTGGAAAGTCCTACAAACTCCAGTACTTTATCGATGTTTGCAATGGGAGCGTTTTTTATTTCATTGATGATCTTCAGGTTTTCCGTGGCGTTCAGGTAAGGGTAGAAATTGGGTGTTTCCAGCAGGGCGCCGATGTCCTTCTTCTCTACCTGCCAATGGAATTCTCCGCTGCTGGGATGCGTAATGCCCAGCAACATCGCTAGCGTAGTGGTCTTGCCACTGCCATTGGGACCAAGCAGTCCATAAATACTTCCTCTGGGTATCGATAGTTCAAGACTGTCTAGCGCCTTTTTGCCACTATACTGCTTGCTCAGTTTTTCGATATTGATGATTACTTCCGTCATAGCATAAGGAAATTACGGCAATGAAAATTATAGGTGAATGGAATTACTATCATTTCAATTGATTTAAAGCGACATGAATGAGAGATTTTAAAAATAATAAGGGCGGTACGCTGGCCATGATCTTCAAATCCTCGGCGAATGTAGTGTCTTCATCGAGGAATCGGAAAATTTCTGCGGCTTTATTATGTCTGAAAAGGTCAGTAAAAACCTGCGCGCCGCTACCACCGTGGCGCTGAATGACATCCAGCATAATACTATCGTACAGCTGGTATTTGAAGGCAGGCCGGTACGGTTTCACCTTATCGCCATTAACCAGCGCCTTTGCCAAAGCGGCCATATGTCGCTGAATTCTCAGGAAGGTATAGCCGGTTGAAGCCTTTGAACTTCCTCCGGCACTGCCAATTTTTATATGGCGCCCGTTACTGTCTTTCCAGAAAGGGTAATTGCTCATGGGAATGACACCAAATTCGGTTTCCTCAATCTGAAAATCGTCTTCCTTCAAGGATAGCGTATCTTTTATATAGACTTCTATTGCTCTTTTATAGTCAACTTGGCTAAGCAGCTCGGCACTAAAAAGGGTATACTCTACCAGTGCGGTATGGGCATCATAAGGAATAATGTACATAAAGCGCATTTTGCCGTCTTGTGGCACCCGAAAATCGAATAGCCGTAGCGGTGCATTCTCAAAGACAGGGGCTTTGATTTTGATCACATAGCCCATAAAATGCTGCTTGAGGTTCAGGAATTTTGGCCCTGGTGCAAATGCAGGACCGTCAAACCTGCTGTCAAATATATAGCCTGCCTTGAACACTTTATTGTCCACTTTTACGGTAGCATGGTCATCGTGATGCTGCACGGCACCTGCCTTGGCATGTAGAAAGGAAAACTGCGAATGCTGCGCTAAGTCTTTTTTGATGAATTGATAATAATCCTCACTGCGGATGACCCTGTAAACATAGGGTTCCATATCGAGTGTTGCTTCGAAGGTATTGCTCAGAAATGCCGCCTGCTGAAAGCTGACGCTGGCCAGCGGGTCGAAGGGGCCGGACTTTGCCGACCAATAACCCCAGGTGCGGTCATTGCCTTTTGCTGCCGCACTTTCGATGATCAATACCTGCGCCTGGCTACCGGACTGCAGTAAATGCCATGCCAGGCTCAAGCCCGCACAGCCTGCCCCAATAATGATATAATCGAATTCCTGCATTGCGCCAATATAAATAAAAAGCCTGCGATTTAGCAGGCTTTTTATTTGAATGTCATTTTAAGGCTATTGCTTGATGAATTTGATTTTTGCGACCTCATCACCTGATTGTAGCTGCAGGATGTACATACCGGCCCTGAGGCTTTCTGTGTCGATTTCTACCGGTCCGCCGTTGGCTTCTATGAGAACCTGTCTTTGTAATAACAGGGCGCCCTGCATGTTACGAATGGTCAACATAGAAGGGTTGTCATTGGCCTTTTGAATTTGCAGCGACAGGTTTTCTCTCACCGGATTCGGATATGCTGCGAGGATGCGCATGCCGTCAATTCCCCAAAGGACCAAAACAGTGCTTGAATGCGAAAACTTGCCATCAAAATCCGTTTGCTTTAAGCGGTAATAGTTGGCGCCTTTTAAAGGCTGTGCATCCTGATGGCTGTAATTGATGACTTCCTGAGAATTTCCGGCACCTTCCTGGGTATGGATCACCTCAAAATTCTCGCCGGTACTGCTTCTTTCTACACTAAAGAAGTCGTTGTCTGTTTCTGATGCCGTGGCCCATTGCAGCTGAATGCCTGCATCCTGCTGGTTTTCAGCAACAAAACGTAATAGCTCAACTGGAACATCCTGTGGAGAAATGGTCGCTGTGGTAAACGCTGAAAAGCTTGTAATTAATTCTGAAGTAATGGTTTTTGCATTGATGTCTACACCGCTCTCCTGGCTAACAGCAGCAAATACACCATCCTGGGTTGGCGCCTTTGCAAGGCGTATGCTTTGCTCATCGATCAAACCCGCAGGGTCGTAACCAATAAGCACTTGTGTGCTGCCCAGATTGCCTTCCAGGTCATCTACCTGCCAGTAGCGGTTACCCACAAAACCAGCTAGGGGCTCACAAAACTCTGCTGTGCAATCTTCCGGGTCAGGAGATACCGTGCCTGACGGCTGCATAGGAACATAGGCTACCTGAATGGCGAAAGCACTACCTACGTCTGCAGGTGTTAAATTCTCTAAATACATGGGATAAAATCTATTGGCTGAACCTACCGGGAAGGTAATGCTCGCTCCAAAGTTTTCTCTGATGAGTGGCCCAACAATATAGCTCGAAGATTCAAATAAATTTCTTGTCCACTGTATGCCCTGGCCACCATCTGCAACGACAATGCGCATTACATTGGTCTCGTCTGTAAAAATAAGGCCGTTTTCAAGGAATAATGATGGGGTATTTACAGGCGTCTGCAAGGTTAAACCTGCAGGGTTCTCCATAATGATATTCGAAAAAGTGATGGTTTCTGAACCACTGAGTATTTGCGGTTCGCTACCGTTGATGTTTAATGTTGCATTATCCTCTATGATCGCACCGTTGTTGATGAGCTCGCCACCAAGGTTCAGTGTAACACTTTGCAGGTTAAGTGTTTGCCCTTCGTTGATGGTCAGAGAGCTCAGAATACTTAAATCATCCTGTGCTGTTTTGGTGCTGTTGTCTCCCGCAATGACCAGGTTATAAAAGCCATCAGGGTTGTTTAGCGGCAAAGCAGGAATATCGCCGTTACCGCCGGCAAGGGTAACAATAGAGCCAGTGTTTAAAGTGACATTATCACTGATCGCTTCCGATTCGTTCAATACCAGGTTACCGGTATTTAAAACCTGCACAGGAATTTCCTGGTCAATGCTAAAACCATTCAAACTAAAATCTGCCTGACGGATGGAAAAGGTATTCCTAACCTGGGCGGCCGTAACATTCGCATTCAACTGTTTTGGCCCTTCGCCTTCGACCAGAACATTATAGACATTCAGGTTGCCCAGGCCGATGTTTTGGTTATTA
>JBGSXH010000195.1:0-2691 GCA_041751515.1 Cyclobacteriaceae bacterium
TGTAAGTAATAACTTTTGTCTGGGAGCAGTAGGCATTAATTCAGCACGGGGCATCTCTGGATTTAACGCTGTAATTTTTATTATGCGCTTTGGCCATTTCCTCGGTCAAACCCACGCTGCCTAAAGGGGGATTGGTAAAAACTACCATCGGCATTTCTGTGTACTGTGGCGTCTTATTGTTTCCTTTGAGCAGGTTGCTGGCCACTGCATGGCCTTTATATACGGCAACCGGACTGGCTATCGGCCACATCGCCGGCTGCATAAACGCCTGGGTTGGAAATGCTTTGCCGGTATTCGTTTACTTTGATGCCTTTTTTGCTGAATGCCACTCCAACTATTTCCAGGGTTAGCTGGTCTCTCACAGGTACTCGGCCAGAGGAATTGACCACCAACTGGCAATCTATTATTCTTTTTCCTTCCTTGCTCCCGGCAACTACCTGAAAAAAAATGTTTGTTTTGCGTACAGCCTTTGCTTCTGAACTTAGCAGCACTGCAATGCCTAGTGCACTGCAGCTAGTAATACATGTTTTACCAGTTCCTTTCCTTCTCAAAGTGCTCCAAAGGAATGAGTTGTTTTCGATGATGGTGATTTTAGCTTCTACGATGGCGGCCAAATGGGTAAAGGCACAACTGGCCGGTACTACCTTGGCCGGCTGATGTTCAGAGTTTGGTTGCCTCGAATACCGATCGGGTGCAGGAGGAGGAGATTGATGCTTTTGTAGACCATTTTAAGCGGGAAGATTGAGGAAAAGTACTTTTAAATATTTGCGTACTGAAAAACCTGTTGCTTGCCAGGAACTATCCCATCAGACGGTGCAGGATGTGTTTAACCCGGAGCAAGCAGTTGGAGGAGCAGAAGATCCTGCCCGTGACTTTGGGCGCTAGGGGGAAGAGATTCAGCAGGTACTTGCTTTGGATACAATACATAAACTGACTTCTAAATATTGGAAGAAGTCCACTGGCAGGCTATATTGCTGTATTACTCAAAGGAATGAAATAAGATAGGAGCTGAAGCCAAAAAAGGAGAGATATCAAGATCTCTCTTGATATCTCTCCTTTTTTATTTCATTGCATGGATTGACTGGTCCGGATGGCCGGACTTACTCTTTGTTGGATAATTCAGCCACCACTTCTTCAGTAGTAAAAACTTTGCTGGAGATCATCGTAAAGTTGGTGAGGGCAGCCTCATAACCATCCATGTCAGGAGTCTGGGCTGCGGCAGTGGCATCTTTTACTACTGCCACTTTAAAACCTGCTTCCATGAGCGCTCTCATGTGCGATTCAGTACACAGGTTGGCTGACATGCCGGCGAGGATCACAGTATTGATGCCTCTTTTTCGCAGCTGCAGGGCCAGGTCATTGCTTTCCGGGCCGTACACTTTGTGAGGACTGGTGACCACCACATTCTTCTGATCGATATAATTCTTGTACTGGGGCATCCAATCGGCGCCCGAGCCTTCTTCCAATGTTAAAGGATCTTTCCTGTCGAACATATTGATGTTGTGCATCATCTTTTCAAGTGCTCCTTCTATTTCCCACTCATAGTCGTGTGGATAGTAGTAATGGGGTGAAACAAATACCAGGGTATTACTTTTCTCTGCTGCATTGAACAAATTTTCGATGTGCTGTACCGTATTATTTTCCGTTACACTCTCGCCCACCAGCTCCCATGTTACGCCATCCGGGCTTAAGAAATCTACCTGGGGGTCGGTGATGACAATGGCTGTGTTTTCGTCAATGACAAACTCCACTTCGGGCAACTGAGCACTGGCAGCAAAGCCGGAAAAGGCAAAGAGGCAGTGTAAAAATGGTTTTAAAATAGTCTTCATAGTTTTTTATATTAATGAAATTTAAAAATGAAAAAGCATAGGAAACATTTCCGTAGCTATTTAAAGTACTAACAATCTCAACCGAATTTGATTTGTCTTTGAGGCGACACTTAGATTGGTTTTCAGTTATGTATGCCTTTTTTCTTTCAGCCTGTGTGAAAGGGTAAGGAATCATCACTGCTTTGCTTGTTATTTAGTATTCATTTTGGGAAATATTGGCAGTAACTAGAATCTTAAATAGCCCCAATAATGTAAGAAAACCGAAACCTCATTAAAGTGCCGTGTACTGCTCTGCCAATAGAAGGGTAGAAAACTTGTTGGTCATAGTGCCGATACCAGGCAGTTCAACATATTCTTGGACAAGATTCGCCTCAAAGCACACAGCCTCTACGAGGCCCTACTGATCGAAAAAGCCCCTTGTCTGTGAGTGAAATGTGGGCTTATCAGTTTAACCCCTTATGCTGTGCTTATTGCATTAATAAAGGAATGCGCAAGCAAGCTTTTACATGAAGTTATTTTTTCGAGCTTGAACAGGACATGAAAAGTAGCCTAATGCCATAATCTACACTATTCGCTGCTATTTTCTTAACGATTGCATTTATGCAATTAATGCTTACTTTGCCGTCATTCAAAGCATTAGGTAACCGCTGCAATTTAAAAGATTATGATTATCAAGGCCACAATACTATTTATAGGCTTACTAAATTTTGCTCAGAAAGATACAGTTCCTGAGTCCCAAAATAATTTTCGAGTATCTGGTGCCGTGGATAGCTACTATGCTTACGACTTCTCCCGTCCGATAGATGGCGACAGGCAATTCACTACCCAGGCAGCGCGACACAACGAATTCAATATCAATTGG
>JBGSXH010000196.1:0-2807 GCA_041751515.1 Cyclobacteriaceae bacterium
TGTCTTTAAATCTGGCAGAATTGGTATCGTATCCAAATCCGGTACGCTTACTTATGAAGCAGCTGACCAAATCGTAAAAGCTGGCTTGGGTATTTCTACAGCCATCGGTATTGGTGGTGATCCGATCATTGGTACGCCAACGAAAGAAGCAGTAGAGCTACTGATGAATGATCCGGAAACTGATGCCATCGTTATGATCGGTGAAATTGGTGGAAACTATGAGGCGCTGGCAGCGGAATATATTAAATCGACAGGCAATAAAAAGCCGGTAGTAGGTTTCATTGCTGGACAGACAGCTCCTCCAGGACGAAGAATGGGCCATGCCGGTGCCATTATTGGTGGAGCAGATGATACTGCAGCGGCCAAGATGAAAATTATGGATGCCTGTGGCATTCACGTGGTAGAGTCACCCGCGGAAATTGGTGCTACGATGTTAAAGGCTTTGGGCAAGACAGTAGAAGCATAATTCAACAGCTTCATAAAATTTTAGAGAAGGATCAACGCCCTGGGTGTTGATCCTTTTTTGTGTGTGATTGGATTTAATTTTTAAGGTCACATGCAATAACCTTTAATGCTTTCAATCTTTCCAAAAGCAATGCTCCTCCGAATATTCATTCTCGTTCTCCATGAGTGTGCTTTACCCTACGGATACTGCATACCTAGTTTGAAATAGTTGCAGCAGCGGTGACTTGAGAGAAGTAAGCGAATCCTTTAGCAAGATCACAATCGATGCTGTTGTTCCGGATATACTGCAGCAGGGATGGTGGCATTTGTTTGAGCCCGAAATTGGGGGTATAGCCTGGCGAGGCTTTTTGCAGCGCGGTGGGGGCTGCCCTTCATAAAAAAAACTATACTATCAGTTATTGAGCTGTTTTCAAAAAAAACAGGCCCTAAGTGTTGAAGGGCCTGAGGTTATTTTTTGGGAGCTTTCGGCTTTTCGGCCTTTGGTTTCTCCGCTTTCGGCGCTTCTTTCTTCGGTGCCTCTGCTTTTGGCTTTTCTGTTTTTTCTGGTACCGTTGTTTTCTTAACAGGCTTCTTCAGTCTGGTGGTGCCGAATGAACCATTAGAAATTTTTCCTTTTTTAGTCTTAATATCTCCTTTTCCCATAATTCAGTATAATTTAAACTTGTAAGGTAGTTACACGAAGAATGATACAAACAGTTGATAAATTCAGCTTGTTTTTTAGAATTGCTCCCTTTTGACCGTGTTATTGTGAATATATTCCTGCTCGTAAGTGAGCAATGACTCAAGTAAAGTTTTGGTCATAGGTCCGGGCTTGCCATCTGCAATTTTGTATTGATCAATAACGGTGATGGGGACGACCCTCTTCGTCGTGGATGTCATAAAACATTCTTCAAAGTCAGGGATGTCTGCCAGTCGGACAGGAGCTTCTACCACGTCAAAACCCTGTTCCCGGGCCAGTGAGATCACGTGCCTCCGTGTAATGCCCATGAGCACATGGTCATTGGGGGTGTAAACTACTTTTTCTTTGACTGCAAAAAAGTTGCTGCGGGAAAGCTCTGAAATGTAGTCGTCTTTATGATATAGAATATCTTGTGCAGTATGACCCGGAGCGAGCATTGCCGCAATGGAAGGCAGATAGCTGGTCGTTTTTATCCTGGCTGAGAAGCGTTCAAACTCAAGTAATTTAACTGTTATGCCCTCTTTATAGGCTTCTGGTGGAGGGGCTTTGAATGGTTCTGTGAAGATAATGAGCCTGGAGCTTTCAGGAAGATAAAAGTCGTCAGAGGTATCTCCTGTTAGTAAAAGCCGTATACCGACTGTGTCATGTTGATTATGACTTAACAGTTTTAATACCGCATCTTTTACCGACTCAAAGTCCGGGGCTTCAGGCATATGTAAACTTTTAGCAGATGCTACAAATCTGCTGAGGTACTCGTCCATGTAAAGGGGACAGCCTTCGTGAAGCCTGAAGTAGTCAAAAATTCCGAAGCCTCTGAGTAAGCCAAGATCGGCTGCTTTAATTCTTGCTTCCTGAGCCGGTACAATTTTCTGGTCGATGTAGGCGAAATAAGTCATATGCAAGACGGATAATTGAGAGAATATTAGATCGAAAACAAACCTATTTTTTCTAATTAATGTTTAAGCTACAAAAAATATAGAATTATGGCGACACCAAACCTTAATTTAATAAGCGCGATCAGAAGCGCGGCAAAAAAGATAAACACCAGTGAAAAGTACCAGTGGGGGCATATGGGTAGTTGTAATTGTGGTCATTTGGCTCAGGAACTTACCGAACTTAGCAGAGGGGAAATTCATGCATATGCTATGCGCAAGTATGGTGACTGGTCGGAGCAATCCATGGATTATTGTCCTACCAGTGGCTTGCCAATGGATTTACTCATTTCAGAGATGATTGATAAGGGACTTGACCTGGACGATTTTCGTCATTTGGAGAAGCTGTCGGACCCAAAGGTGCTCATGTCTTTGCCTGCGGCGGAAAGAAATTTGCAGTATAATACGAAAAAGGATGTGGTTTTATATCTGAACACCTGGGCAAATTTGCTAGAAGAAACACTCATGAGAACCCTGCCCTCGCCTTCTGAAAAATTTAATGAAATTTTAAGCAGATCTTCCCAACCAGTTGTTTTGCAATAGCGTTAAACGCCCGAGGACTGGTTACTTATAACCAGGTTTTCCCATTAAGTATAAAATTCTTAAACAATTAATAACTAATCGATTATAAACCTTAAATTTTTCGTTTTGGGACATGGCTACTTATGATTATGAATTCGATGATTTCGAGCTCGATGATGATTTTCTGATGAGCGATCTCGTGGATGATG
>JBGSXH010000197.1:0-9022 GCA_041751515.1 Cyclobacteriaceae bacterium
TTTACGCAATGCGGGTACACTACAATCCAACGACAACAATATAGTTTTCAAAGAAAACAGTCTCTTGGTTTTCGATGGCTTTACCATTGATGAGAGTTATGCAAATGTGGCTTATGAAGCAGGGGCAAGTGTTCATATTAAACAGTTTGCTGACGATTTCCCCGAAGAATACTTTACAAAACTGGCAGAAAACAATGTTATTCTAAGTATTATTTTCGATGAAGACAGTGATGGAAATGACAGTATTCCCACATTTCTAACGGAAATTAGCGGAGACTTGATTGTAAGAAACAATAACCTTCATGTAAATCATCCCGCATTTAAAGTTCATGGTAGCGTTATAATCGAAAACGGCCTGCTCAACTATTTATTCGAAAATCCTACGATGGACATAGGTGGAGACATGATTCTGGAGGAGCTTTCCTCCTTTGCACCAAATGGATCTGCCATCAATTATAAATTCTTCTCTTCTTTAATTAATCCCCAGGACCGTCATACTCTACAACAGCCATCACTACCTGTTGCTTCATCCGGCCACGTAAATATATTTGTACCAGAAAACGAAATTTTAGTGCTCAAAAGTGATGTAAATATGTCTGGCAATTGCTCGATAATAGTGCAAGGCACATTTGATTTATCATTTGCGAAGGTGCAAGTTTCCGGAGATGTAATAATTAGGTCTAAGGGCTTTGCTCACATGATTATAGGAGCATTGGAAGGTATAAAAGGCAATTTTTTAAATAATGTTCTAAACTTTAGCGACAGCACTACATTCACTTTCCGGAGCTTTAACGGGGAGGCACAAAATTTCGGCACATTTTTACCAGATACAGTGAGATTTTTAATAGTGGAAAACCAACTACATTTTGATGGAATGTCCACCATAAATACACTAGTTGTCACAGATACACTGCTTTTAAATAGTGGCAATATCATTCTAAACAACCGACTACTTTCAATGGGAAACGACGCGAAACTTATTGCCAATTTCCCCACCGACTATATTAAAACGGAAGGAACCGGCAGACTGGGAGCTCATATTCAGCCAAATAGTGCTTATACATTTATTTTAGGAGTAAACCCGCCTGCCCATATCACAATTAACGACCCGAATGGAGGTTTCTATGAAACTGCTGTAATAGATTCTCCGGAGGGCGTCAGAGAAAAGCCAAATGATGCCACTGCACTCACCAATACTGATGTGGTTTTAATAGAATACTTCATAAAGGCAAAGGACAACAAGGTACATGATAATGTTACTGTCGATTTGTCCTGGGAAAATGCATGGCAAACACCTGATCCCGGAGCCGATAACACAGCCAATTTTGTACAGACTTTTTACAATACAACTGACGCTTCAGAATACCTCAGTACCGGAGCATTTACAGAAGCGTTTGCAAATGGCAATACCTACAACATCTCAACAGACCCACTGACTTTTGAAAGCAACCAGGAGCATATTTTCGTTGTGGGAGGATTTAATAATGCGCTCCCTCTGACACTTTTGAATTTTCAAGCTGCCAACAGTAAGAAAGGCATTTTGCTTTCCTGGAGTACTGTGGAGGCATTCCAAAGCGAGGGGTTTTTGCTTGAAAGGTCCATAGATGGTCTTCATTATGATAATATCGCTTTTATCACTTCATCGAGTAACCGCGAAATTGTAACGTATATTTACACCGACGAAACGGCTATACAAACTTACTCTCCACGACTTTTTTACAGACTCGCTCATTTGGACTTTGATGGAACAAAGACATTTTATAAGCCCATTACTGTTGAAAATATTGCAGGCCCAAAAACTGTACTCCATATTTTTCCCAATCCTTTCTCAGATCAATTACTTAATATAGCAGTCCAGACATCATCAGTAGATGAGCTATTCTGTGAAATTTACAATAGCAAAGGTAAGATAGTAGAGGCTATTGCTATTAAAACATTTCAACTGGACCAATTGAGCAATAAACTGAAGATAATGCCTCGGGGATTATATTATTTAAAAGTAGCTAGCTTGTATGGTATCGAATCGCACAAACTCATAAAGCAATAATCTTTTTTCGTTAATCCTTTTTAAAAGATATGATTTTATAATACATTGCATCCACAATTTATAGAGAAGAGGTGAGAGACTGGCTCCGCGAACCTCTAGCAACCTTCAAACCCCGGTTGAAAAGGTGCTAATTCCAGCTATTAGACATATAAATTACTCGTAATGCACGCTTTAGTAAATTCATCCAATACTTCTTACTTTATTAATAATACAATGCTGTTATCAATGCAGTGTTGTTGTTGCTGTTAAACTCCTCCGGCAATTGCCTGCGTTTTTCGAAACTGACTAATTCAATTGAACATTCCGTTCATAGTAGCTTTCTGTAAAGCCTGAAGTATTTTGCATACGTATCACCTGCATTTACCTGCCATATATTCGCAATTTCCCGCTACACGTTACTCATTATAAATTCTGATTTAAATTATCAATCCATATGAAAAACTTATTGGGCATTTTATACGAGCATCCACAATGGTTTCAACCCTTATTTGCTGAGCTCGACAAAAGGTCAATTCCATACGAAAAAATCCATGCGGCAAAGCATAGCTGGAATATTGCTGCTGATACCGTCCCTTATGCTGTTGTGCTGAATCGCCTGAGTTCTTCCAGCGGTGAACGTGGCAACGGGCAAAGCCTGTTTCATGGCAAATACTACGTTCAATGGTTGGAAGAAAAAGGCGTAAAGGTAATCAACGGCAGCAAGGCCACAGCCATAGAAACCTCCAAAGCCTTTCAACTTTCCCTCTTTAAGCAATTGGGCCTGAATGTTCCTGCTACATTTATAGTCAACCATAGCAGCCAGCTGGTGGAAGCAGCCCAAAATTTGCGTTTTCCCGTTATGGTAAAGCCCAACATTGGTGGAGCGGGTTCCGGCATTACGAAATTTAATGATATTGCCAGCCTGGAAACTGCCATTGCGCTGGATCAAATAGATTTTGGCATTGACAATACCGTACAGGTGCAGGAGTACATCCCAGCGAAAGGCGGACATATCCATCGCGTAGAAACTTTGAATGGCAAATTCCTCTATGCGATGAAAGTATTTACTTCGGGAGAGCAGTTCAACCTTTGCCCGGCAGAAATCTGCCAGCTTCCTGAAGACAATGAAAGTATTTGTCTTACGGATGCCGGAAAAAAGGGAGGCCTGAAAGTAGAAGCATTTCAACCTTCCAATGAGATAATTGCTGCTGTGGAAAAAATTGCTGCAGAAGCGGGACTGGATGTCGGCGGCGTAGAATATTTAATTGACGATAGAGACGGCACCCATTACTTCTATGACATCAATGCACTTTCCAATTTTGTTGCGGACGCAGAAACGGTAGTGGGCTTTGACCCTTATGTAAAGTTGGTGGACTACCTGGAAACCCAACTAAGTCATAGCACAGCATTAATTTAACCTTTCAACCTAAATTATAAAAAAGCATGAAATCTACATGAATAGGGCAAGACACCAACCGAAGATGAATACAATCATCTTCAATTATGGGACTTTCCTGGTCATTATGATTTCATGTGGTAACTAAAAACAATTATATACATGAAATTTGGATATTGGATGCCCGTATTCGGCGGATGGCTCAGAAATGTGCAGGACGAAGGAATGGACAATAACTGGGATTATATTAAAAACCTCGCCATTAGCAGTGAGCAACTTGGCTACGACTTAACGCTGCTGGCAGAGCTCAATTTGAATGATATTAAAGGGGAAGAAGCCCCAGCCATGGATGCCTGGTCGACTGCGGCTGCGCTTGCAGCGGTTACAAAAACACTGGAACTGATGGTAGCTGTAAGACCAACTTTTCACAATCCTGCGCTTTTTGCCAAGCAGGCGGCGAATATTGACCAGATCAGTAATGGGCGGCTAAGCCTCAATGTCGTTTCAGCATGGTGGGCGGAGGAAGCCAAAAAGTTTGGTATTCAGTTCGATGTCCATGACGATCGTTACGGGCGCACATCTGAATGGCTCAATGTGGTCAATAAACTTTGGCAGGAAGATAATGTGAGTTTTGAAGGTGACTATTACAAAATTCAAAATACAATTGTGCAGCCTAAACCTGTCTCAAAACCCCGACCTTATGTATATGCAGGTGGAGAGTCAGAAAAAGCCAAAGATACCATTAGCAAATACTGCGACGGCTATGTGATGCATGGTGACAATCCTGAACTCATCGGCAAACGCATTGAAGACATGAAGGTCCGCAGGGAGAAGCTCGGACTGCCACCTATGAAATTTGGTGTCGCTGCCTATAGCATTGTCCGTGATACGGATGCGGAAGTAAAGAAGGAACTAGCACGCATTACTGATGTAAAAGCATCGGCTTCCGGCTATAAAAACTATGAGCAATGGGTCAACAATACCCAGCTGGAGCAGAAACTATCAATTGAAGATTATTCTGTCTCTAACCGTGGTTTACGCAGCGGTTTGACAGGCACCAATCAGCAGGTACTGGACCGTATTGCTGCCTTCGAGGCTGTGGGTGTAGACTTCTTTTTGTTACAATGCAGCCCTCAGCAGGAGGAGATGGAAAGGTTCTCGGAAGCAGTAATCAGAAAGTTAATTTCAGCATAAAACAGACACAATACGGCCAGGAATGCATTCTGGCCGTATTGCCTTTCAATTGCGTGATTTTATGCTAATGTTAAGTTTTCCCGGTATTCAACTTTTCCTCCATTAATACCCAGAAAATTTGTACATTTATCTAAATCGTCTTGATGCTTAAATTGTAGACAATATTATGGAAAATGTCGGAACCAAGATCATGCAGATACTCTCAAATGTTTGTGTGGTACCCATTCATGAAATTGAAATGCATCACAGACTTGAGGAAGACCTGGGTATGGATTCATTGGACGTTTTAGAGTTTACCACTGAAATAGAAGAGGAATTCGAAGTCAGTTTATCGGAGCTAGACTTATATGAGATCAAAACGGTAAATGATATTTTTTCCCAGATTAAACTTTATCTCTCTCCCAGCAAACTACCTGGATAGTCATTGTAGGCACAATTGGATCGTTAGTAAAACGCTTGCTGCCTGCCTTTTATGATTTTCTTCTAAAACATAAGTAGGTACATGCTGTTCATGAAGGGAATTATCTATTTCTCAACATGAAGACATCAATCACGATCGTTGGGGGCGGTGCTTGCGGCGTAGCTACTTTTATTGAGCTCGTACTTCAATTAAAACTTTCTGATCAGCAAGACACAGTTCGCATCAATATCATAGAAAGAGCAAAGTTAATGGCCGACGGCCTGGCTTTCGGCACGCTTCAACCGGGTCACTTGCTCAATACCAATGCAAACTTAATGGGCATCCACGCCGATGAACCTGATCATTTTAGTAAATGGCTGAATGATTACGGGAGTGCTATACAAGGAAATGGCAATATTGCCGGCGACAAAGCTTTTCCGCCCAGAAAGTTGTATGGCACATATATGAAAGAGCAATATGAGCGATATCTTGCTGTTGCGCAGGAAGAAAACATGGATGTGCATATTATTAGAGATATTGTCGAAGATGCAGCTTTCGAAGGCAATAAATGGCAAGTGCAGCTAAAGGACTCTGGAAAACTTGAAACAGATATTCTTATTCTTGCTCTTGGCACACCAAAACCTGGCAATTACCCTCAATTCAATTCTTTAAATAACTATTACGACTTTCCCTGGCCTACCAAAAAAATTATCGATGGCGTAGACAAAAACAGTGATGTGGCCATCCTTGGTTCAAGTCTCAGTGCCATTGATACCCTGATGACACTATCAGATAATGACCATAAAGGACAGATAACATTGTACTCTCCAGACGGACTCATGCCAAGAGTGCAGCCGGTAACCGAGACAAATTATGAGCGGAAGCATCTCACGTTATCCAATATTCATGAACTGATGCGACATAAATTACGCAGACCAAGGGTAAAGGAGCTTTTCAGACTATTCATTGAAGAAGTTAAAAACTACAATGAGGGCGAAATTAATTGGGAAGAGAGTGTTCGGGAGGGTAAATCTGCCCACGAACTTTTAGACCAAGACATTCGCATAGCAGAAAATGGTGGCGATGCATGGATCAATATTTTGTACTCAATGCGCTATGATACTTCTGTCATTTGGACATGGATGTCCGATGAGGAGAAAATCTTATTTAAGAAGTGGTTTGGCCCCAATTGGGCAGTACACCGACATGGTATACCATTGGTAAATGCGCTAAAAGTCATAGCCTTTTTCAATGCTGGCCAGTTGCAGGTGAAGCCATTCCTTAACGATGTTAGCTACAATAAAAAACAGGAAAAATTTGTCCTGAACTATGGTAATGGAAAGGAAGATGTAGCAAGCAGCTTAATTAATGCCACGGGCTCTGTTGGTCATATTGATGCAATGGATGAGGATCTTATCCGTAATCTTAAAAAAAGAAATATTATTGAAGCATATCCTCCTGGCGGAATACGCATCGACCACGACAGCATGAAGGTGGTGGCTTCTACGCCTCATGATAATTTGTATGCCTTGGGCCATCTTATTAACGGCACCTTCATGGACACCAATGCTGTATGGTTTAATGTTAGAACTATTGCCACAATGTGTCGCGATATAACTCATAAGCTTCATCGTGGATATTTTTCTTGATCTTTACATAGAATTATTGCCAATACTGGCTTTTCTTCCCATCGGGTATTTTCTTAAAAACAAGTATAATTTGTCGCTAAGTTGGGCAACCAAGTTACTGATCAATATACTTTTACCTGCATTGGTATTTTACAATATTCTGCAGGCAGATATGACAAAGCTGGCCATCATACCACCTTTAGCCTTCATACTGGCCATGACAATGAATCTGCCAGCATTATTGGCTAGCAGAACCTTTGCAAGTGACTCTAACCCGCACTTATTGCGGAGCGCTTTTGCTTTTTATAATATTGCGTTTTTTGGAGTACCTACCGTTACAGCTTTGTATGGCGAGGAAAGTGTGCCAGTCCTTATCTGTATTTATATTGGTTGCGGTTTTTACGGCGATACCATAGGTTACTTCCAGGTTGCCAAGACCAATTTATCCAATAAACAAGCCTTTATAAAAGCTGCTAAAATACCATTGTTTTACACTTTCGTTGCGGCGCTTATCACAAAAATAAGTGGCGTTGAAGCACCAGAAGCATTGCAGGGTACAATGAGCGTGGTTGGATGGGTAGTTTCAGCAATTGGCATGATGGTCATCGGTATAAACCTTTCAGGGGTCAATTTCAAAAAACTGGATTTCCCCTACTTTGGAAAGTTAATGAGCCTGCGAATGGGAGCTGGCATAGTCATCATGGCTGTGCTATTAACGGCAGAATATTACTGGATCGATTCTCTTGAGATTGAAGACCAGATGATGCTGGCTTTGGTTCCCTTCTTTCCTATAGCGGCAACACTAACTATTTTTGCCACATTTCTTAAAACGGAACAGGAAAAATCGGCATTACTGTTATTGTTTTCACTCATAGTCGCCCTTGTGTTCATACCGACTGTTGCCGTAATTATGGAACAAATATTCGGATAAAAAAAAGAGAGCAGGCTATCAATACAGTAGTCTGCTCTCTTTTCACTCGGGTAAAAGCTAAATTTACTCTAATGCCTTTACACCTGGCAACTCTTTTCCTTCCATATATTCCAGTAATGCGCCTCCTCCTGTAGAAACATAGGAAACAGCATCTCCATAGCCCAACATATTTATGGCAGCTGCAGAGTCCCCACCACCAATCAGTGAAAACGCACCGGCTTTCGTAGCTTGGACCAATGCATCAGCTACAGTGGTAGTGCCATGTGCAAAATTAGACATCTCAAATACACCCATTGGACCATTCCAAAGTACCGTTGCTGAATTTTTAATGGTATTAGAAAAAATCTCGGCCGATTCCGGTCCGATATCCAAGCCCATCCAGCCGTCGGGAATATTATGATTCTGAGAGATTTTAATCTCTGCATCATTGTCAAATTTATTGGCAATGACGGAATCGATAGGTAATTTTAGCTCAACACCTTTTTCTTTGGCTTGCTTAATTAATTGATTGGCGAGGTCAAGTTTATCTTCTTCAACCAATGAACTGCCTACACTTCCACCCATCGCTTTGAAAAAGGTGTATGCCATCGCACCACCGATAATGAGATTATCGACTCTGTCCAACAACTTTTCGATGATCATTATCTTATCGGAGATCTTCGCACCACCCATGATTGCTGTGAATGGTTTTTTCGCATCATTCAACACTTTTTTAGCGTTTGCGATTTCCGCCTCCATCACATACCCACAAACTTTATCGTCAAAATATTGCGCTATGATGGCAGTTGATGCATGGGCACGGTGGGCAGTACCAAAAGCATCGTTGACATAGACATCACCGAGATCAGCAAGCTTCTTGGCAAAAGCTTCATCTCCAGCGGTTTCTTCCTTGTAGAATCTCAGATTTTCTAACAATAAAATTTCTCCTGATTTCAGGCTATCGGATGCTGTTTTAGCACTTTCTCCAATACAGTCATCAGCGAATTTAACTTCTGCATTAAAAGCCTTCTTTAAATCCTTTACCAAATGCTTTAAGGAAAATTTGTCTTCAGGACCAGACTTTGGTCTTCCCAGGTGCGACATCAGAATTACTGCACCGCCATCTTTCAGTATCTTCTGAATAGTAGGTACTGCTGCACGAATTCGGGTATCATCAGTGATTTCAAATTTGTCATTTAATGGTACGTTAAAGTCCACCCGGATGAGCGCCTTTTTTCCCTGAAAGTTAAAATTGTCTACTGTTTTCATTAAATATTTGCGTTCAAAGGTTAAAAATAGGTTTATAGTATGGCTGCCCTGCGCAAACGATCATTCACGGCCCTGCCCAGCCCTTCGTCCGGAACTGCTTCAGCCAGAATTTTATCCACCGGCAGCATATCTAAAGACCGCATTGCAGAGAATAAGTTTTGAGCGGCCTCTGCTAAATTGCCCTTTTGGGAAAGTTGGA
>JBGSXH010000198.1:0-2608 GCA_041751515.1 Cyclobacteriaceae bacterium
GAATAGTTTTAGCCGCATAATTCTAACTTTAGAAAATCTATTGCTTAATCGCTGGTTTACAGTTATTTATTTTTTGAGTAAGTAAGATTCGGCAATTACAGGCGTTTATGGACTAAAAACATATAGAAACCGTTATCCTTCAAATCATTTTACAATACTTGTCATTGGCCAATGTTTTAGCCATATTTGGACGAAAAATACAGTGTATATGAATATCGCCGAAAAGAAACGAGAAAATAACATTTCAGAGTATATCATATTCATGTATCAAACAGAGGATTTGATGCGAGTATATCATTTCGATAAAGCCGAGGTATCGCAGTACGTTATCGAACATTTTCCTATCAAGCCAGAGGAAAAAGAAGAAGTCGCACTTTGGTACGATGAAGTGATCAGGAAAATGAAAGCGGAAGGCATCGAAGAATATGGACATTTGGCAGAAGTGCAGAAAATCGTCCAGGAGCTTTCTTCTTTGAGCAAAGAGTTAATTCGCTCAGACAAGACCTATCGTAATATTTATGACCAGGCAAAACTTTACATTCAGGAAAATATTACACTTTCCAAAGGTGAAGTTACGGATGAGGTACAGATTTGCCTCAATGGTATATACGGTCTGCTTTTGCTAAGAATTAATGGCAAGCAGCCAGACCCTAGTCTGCAGCCTGCCATCAATGCTTTTGGAGATATGCTTTCCTACTTATCCTACAAATATAAAGTACGGAACTCCATCAATAGCAATTAATTCCCTTTAGGGCTTTTGTAGATTTTCCCCTCTTTCATGACAAATAAGACCTCTTCCAGTGTTCTAATATTCTTCACAGGGTCTTCTGCGACTGCAATGATATCTGCAAGTTTCCCTGCTTCCAGGCTGCCTAGCTTATCCTTCATCTGTAATAAATCAGCTGTTGTCACTGTAGCCGACTGGATGGCCTCCATCGCGGGCATGCCGGCCTCGACCATAAAACCAAACTCTTTGGCATTCAGTCCATGAGTGAAAACTCCGGCATCAGTTCCGAAGGCTATTTTTACACCTGCAGCATAAGCTTTGCCAAAAGTAGTTTGTAGCTGTGGCCCGATCGCCAATGCTTTTGGCACCACCAGCTCAGGGTAATACCCTGGTACTTTGGCAGAGTCTGCTACGGTTTTGCCTGCAGTAATGGTTGGAACGTAATATGTGCCGTGCTCAACCATCAGCGCGATCACTTCATCATCCATTAAGGTCCCATGTTCGATAGAGGTAATCCCGGCCCGGATAGCCCGCTTCATTCCTTCAGCACCATGTGCATGAGCAGCAACATGCACACCCATGTCGGTAGCCGTTTCTATGATTGCTCTGATTTCGTCTTCTGAAAACTGAGGGGCAGAACCATCTTTAGCAACACTCAGCACACCACCGGTTGCTGTAATCTTAATCAGATCGGCACCCATTTTCAAATTATGCCTAACAGCTTTTTTACCATCTTCAGCACTGTTCACAACGCCTTCCGCAGGACCAGGATCGCCCATAAGTACACGTTTGTAACCATTCGTCGGATCGGCGTGTCCACCGGTTACTGCAAGAGATTTTCCGGCTGTATATATCCTGGGGCCTTCGACGCGACCATTGCGAATAGCGTCCCTCAAGGCAATATTAACTCCGGAACCACCCAAATCCCGCACGGTAGTAAAGCCGGCCATCAGGGTAGTCTTGGCATATTGCTGCGCCCTGTAAGCAATATCAGCTTCGTTGAGGGTAAACTTTTCCAAATAACCTGCTGCACTTGTCTGGCTTTCTACATGCACATGCATGTCCATTAAGCCTGGCAAAACGGTCATTTCGCTGAGGTCAACAATGATTTGATTGCTATCGGCTTCTGAAAATCCATCAGTTATACTATAAATGGTATCTCCCTGCACGAGTATGCTCACATTTTCGCGGACATTACCATGGGTAACATCCACCATTTTCCCACAATGTAAAAGATAATGCTCCTGAGCGTTGGACTGAAAAGCTATGCAAACTATGGCAGTAAAATAAAGTAGAAATTGCTTCATATAAGTTGGTAAATAATGGTAGTTAAAGGTTTAATAAAAAGGCCAACCTATTCCATTGGCTCTTAGGCATAAGGCATTAGCTGGTATGGTCCAGCACAATTTTCCACTGTCCGCCGATTTTTCTCCACAATAAGGAAAAGTAACCCGAGGGCTCATCATCTTCTCGCTGTAGCGTCCATTGGCCCAAAACAACCATTTCCGCATCTCCGGCAGGAATAAACGCTTTGAGGTCGAAATTAAGCGTACCCATGGTTTTCTTATCAGGATAGCGAAGCTGGTAGCGGCGCAGGGTATTTTCCCAACCATAAGTAATACCCTGCTTTCCCATAAACATGAGCGAATCGCTTTCCCAATAACTCATCATAAAACAGGAAAGATTTCCCTCGTTCCAGCATTCCTGCTGGTCTTGCATTAGGGTTCTTATTGTTGTCTCAGGATATTCCTGCGCCTTGATTTGCATGGATAGAAAACAAGCAAGAACGAAAATTAACAAATACTTTATTCGCATCTTTTTTTCAATAAGATAGAAATTATCCCGCTTGTTCCATAGATGAATAGTAGATTTTTGTAAACT
>JBGSXH010000199.1:0-4989 GCA_041751515.1 Cyclobacteriaceae bacterium
AGCCTTGAGGAAAATGAAATGGGTGCTGCCCGCATGTTGCTTTATCGCCTCTACCGTGAGCAGGGGAATGACAAAAAGGCTTTGGAACAATTAGCGTATGCCTTTCAGGACGAAGGACTCTCCATTAAAGAAAAACTACAGCCAATGGCCCGCTTGCTGCAACAAGGCAAAGCAGATACTGAAGGAGAAGAGCTGGAGAGACTTGCAAAAACGCTGGTGGCAGCCCATCCTGATGAAAGCAATGCTTATGCCGTTTACGGCGACATGTTATTGGCTAAAAATCAGCCTAAAGAAGCAAAATCACAATACATCCAGGCACTTGAGCTCAATGGGGACAATTTTTCTTTATGGCAAAATGTGCTGGATCTCAGCCTTCAGTTGGAGGCTTACGATGACGTCATAGAGTATGCCGAAGAGGCGCTTGAGCTCTTCCCAAACCAGGCTGCCCTGTATTATTTTCAAGGCACTGCTTTCTTGGTAAAGAAAGAATACCGAAACGCTGTCAGTGCCCTCGAACAAGGGAAAAAACGGGCTACCGCCAATTTTGAGTTGCAGAATATCTTCGAGAGCCAGCTTGGTGACGCCTATAATGGATTGAAAGAATACGAGAAGGCAGACGCCGCCTATGAGTCGGCCCTCGCATATGATCCCGATAATCACTATGTACTGAATAATTACAGCTATTATTTATCATTAAGGAAAGAAAAACTGGAGCAGGCGAAGAAAATGTCCGGCAAACTTGTCAAAGCGCATCCAAAAAATCCTACCTATCTTGATACCCATGCATGGGTGCTGTATACTTTAGGAGAATACAAGGAGGCAAAAAAATACCTGGAGAAAGCATTGCAATATGATGAAGAGCCCAGTGGCACCATTATTGAACACTACGGCGACGTACTCTTCAAGCTTGGTGAAACCGATAAAGCCCTTGTTCAGTGGCAAAAAGCCAAAGGATTGAATGACACATCAGAATTAATTGATAAAAAGATAGCCGACCGCAAACTTTATGAATAATAAATTTTTTATGCTGCTCTTACTAGGCAGCATTATTTTTTCTGCTTGTAAACGCAAGCCCGCCACTGCAGATTTTGATTATATGGGTAAGAAACTGGCAATTGAAGAAGTTGATTTTGATTTTTTCAGCGCCAGAAGTAAAATTCGATACGAAGATCCCAAAACTACCTTGAATGCAACTGCCAATATCCGAATGCGCAAAGACAGTGTAATCTGGATGTCCATTTCTCCGGCATTAGGTATAGAAGCTGCCAGAGGATTGATTACCCGCGATTCAGTCGTTTTTATGAATAGGCTCAATAGAGAGTATACTGTTTTTACTTACGAAGCACTGAGCAAACGGTTTAATTTTGACATTGACTACAAACTTATCCAATCTGTTTTATTGGGAAATATGCCGTTGGAGCGGGCTGCAAGGGATAAGGTAAGCATGGAAAATGACGTCTTTATTGTGAATCAGCAGGCGGGCAATATTGACATTGCCAACTATATCGGCGCTAATAGCATGAAAATAGAACGGGTGCATATGACAGAAAAGAAAAACTCTCTGAATATGAATTATGGAGATTTTCGCACACTGGATGCTCAGGCGTTTCCTTATTCTAATGAAATTACCTTGCAATATACAGACAAGGGAAAGCCGACAACTACCTCCATAAAGATTGACTACAGCCGGGCAGAAACCGGCGATACTTCCTTGTCTTTTCCATTTGATATTTCATCCCGATATACTAAGAAAACACTTTAAGAAAGTAAATTCCAATCAAAAAAGGTGCTGTCTTTTATGGACAGCACCTTTTTTATGCACTTTTAAAAATTATGAATATAAACTGTTCCTAGGGAAATGCTAAAGACCAATGCCGTTACGGCACGAAAGCTGAATATGTTTTTCCTGGATTTTATCTAGCCTTAATAATGGAAATATCGACAGCAATTATTTTTATACCTGGCATAATTTGGTAAATTAAATCCACGCCAAATGCGGAGCACATTTCACGATAAGATCTGTCATGAGCCAAAATAACCGAAGAAACTTTCTTAAAAAACTATCCTTATCTACTGCAGGTGTAGGATTGGCAAATACATCCTGGGCATTGCCACCAAATGCAGTGGAGGAGGCTGAAAGTTTCACCTTCCTTCATCTTACGGACATGCATGTGCGCAGAAAAAGACAGGGTGACAAAGGTTACCAGACCTGTATAGATACGGTCAATCGCGAGGAAGGCCATGCAGCCTTTGTGCTTATGGGCGGAGATCTGGCCTTTGATGGCAATTATACTCCCAAAGAGGAATTTGCTGATCAAATTGATATTTATAAAAACATCTCAGACCAGCTCAATCTTCCCTATTACAATTCCATTGGCAACCATGACGTACTAGGCTGGAACTCCAGAAGAAAAGTCGCTGTCGATGATCCTGACCTTGGCAAAAAACTGATCATGGATAAGTTATTGATGGACAGCAGTTACTATAGCTTCGACCATAAAGGCTGGCATTTTGTGGTAATGGACTCTATTTACCCGATCGATGCTGCGCATGGACCTGGTTATAAAGCTAAATTCGGTGATCAACAGTTGGAGTGGCTTCGACACGACCTGGGCAGGAGCTATGGTAAACCTACGGTCATTATGACACATATTGCGGTTTTCTGCCATATCGGTCAACTGAACGGAGATGATCAATACAATGCTATCGGCCACATGGTAGTAGAGGATACACAGGCTTTCAGACATATTGCAGAGAGGCATAATGTAAAGGCGGTTTTGCAAGGGCATAGCCATGTGCCTGAAGATTTTTCCTATAATGGCATTTGGTATATTACCAGCCAGTCCGTCAGCGCAGCATGGTGGGGCGGAAACTGGAAAGGATTTAAACCCGGCTACACTGTCTTCAAAACCGATGGCGATAAGCTTTCATGGACACGAAAGACCTTTGAATGGGAGCACCAACTGGAGCCAGAAGACGACTTGGAGAGAGAACGTATTGCTGAACGTGAAGCCTTCGAAGCGACGCAGAAACAATTGCTAAATGAGGAAAAACAAGCTCTTATCTCAAAATAATTTAAAGCCGCTGCCATAAGGTTCTGTCTACAGAAAAGAAAATCTTTGCAAATCTCTCCTTATATTCGCGTTGATAAAGACTGAAAAGCCCAGAGGGTTTTTCAGTCTTGTCATTCTCCCTAGCATCACGCAATAATCAGTTTGCTAATGAGTTTAAATAGGGCATATTACGACAAAACAAAGCCTGGATGTTCCAAAAAGTCTTTCATATTACTAGTGTGAAGTCAGCGAAGACTTATTTATCTGGTTTCATTATTATCCTTATCTTAAGTTCCCTGGGGGGTACCGCTTTGGCCCAACAGTCCAAAAGCCAGCTGGAAAAAGAAAAGCTGGAAAACCTCAAAAGAATTAAGGAAGCTGAAAGAATACTGCAGCAAACAGCAACCGAAAAGAAAAGCACATTAGGACAGCTAAATGCTTTAAATCAGCAAATTTTAGCGCGCGAAGGACTGGCAGGCTCCATAAGAAGTGAAATTAATCTCCTTGATGATCAGATCAGTGAAATCGGCTCCATTGTCGCTTCCATGGAACAAGATCTCAGCAATTTGAAGAAAGAATATGCCAGCATGGTGTATGCTGCGTCAAAAATAGATCGGAGTTACGATAAACTCATATTCATTTTTAGCTCCAGCACTTTCCGCCAATTTATTATGCGCATGAAATACCTGGAACAGTATTCGGAAGTGCGCAAAAATCAGGTAGAGCAGATACAGAAAGTGACGGATGCTTTGGTAGGCCAAAGACAATCTGCCCAAAATAAGAAAGTTGAAAAAAGTGCCTTACTAGAGCAGCAAATTACTGAAAACAACAACTTGATGGCGCTGAGAAAAGAGCAAACCAAGCTTATCAGCAGACTAAGTAAAGAGGAAGCAGCTCTTCAGAAAGAGCTGCAAAACACCAAGCAGGCAGTTGCCAGGCTGGATAAATTAATTGCCGATTTGGTGAAAGCTGAGATCGCAAGAGCAAAAGCTGAAGAAGCCAAGGGCAATGTTGCCCGAACACCTGAGGCATCTCGCTTATCAGCTAACTTTTCAGAAAATAAGAAAAAGCTCTTCTGGCCTGTAGAATCAGGTTTTATCTCCGGAAAATTCGGGACACACCCCCACCCTATATTGAAAGGAGTAATGACCGACAATCCTGGAATTGAGATACAAACTAATCAGTCAGAGGTGATCAGGGCAGTTTTTGATGGAGAGGTAAAAATGGTGGCCTCCGTTCCGGGTATGGCCAATGCGGTTATCATCCAGCATGGTGAGTATATGACTGTTTATGCGAAAATCAAAAATGTGACGGTGAAGCGCAATCAAATGGTGAAAGCAAAAGATGTTATAGGTGAGGTTTACACTGATAATGATGGTATATCAGAAGTACATTTCGAACTCTGGAAGAATAATGTCAAATTAGACCCGCAAGCGTGGTTAAATACGCGGTAAGTCCCTGCTTTTTAATATTTTGAACTTTTACGAATAAACTTACCTTGTGAAGGTATTATCAAAAATTGTTAGGATTTGGAATTTGAGCGCAGGCTTATAATGCATACATTTACGTAAATAGATATTTATTACCCTTAAATATATAACTATGCAAACTACACTAGCATTCATTGGCGGCTTAGGCGGCTGGGAAATCATGCTCATCATTTTAGTATTGCTTATTTTCTTCGGAGCTAAACGTATTCCTGAACTCGCAAGAGGGCTTGGAAAAGGCATCCGTGAATTTAAAGATGCTACCAGCGAAATCAAAGACGAACTGGAAGAAGGTATTAAAGACAAAAAATAGCATACTATTGGAAATATTTAGCGCGTACAAGCCTATGCGCGAGGCGATAGAGCAAAGCAAAACAAGCTGTGCCGAAATTGTCGCGCATTACCTCGAAGAAAATCGCAAGCAAAATCACCTCAATGCATTTCTGGAA